>JBBQXY010000055.1:0-30400 GCA_038209195.1 Ktedonobacterales bacterium
AGGGTGCTTTACACAAAGCACCCTGAACGTACCGCGCTGTATTTATTCTCCGGCGACGCCGGCCTCGGCCTCGATTTCTTCTTCATCGGTCACTTCATGCAAATCTTCGGGTCGATCTAAGCGGTCAAGGAAGAGGATACCATCGAGGTGGTCAATCTCGTGTTGCAAGACACGCGCAAACCAGCCCTCGGCATTCACCTTGATGGCCTTGCCGCGTGCATCCTGCCCTTTGACGACGATCTTCTCGGCGCGGCGAATATTGTCACCGTAATAGCCTGGAATGCTAAGGCAGCCTTCGCGCCCCAATGTCTCGCCTTCGGCTTTGACAATCTCAGGGTTGACTATGGCAACCTTGCGATCTTCAAATTCAGCGACAAAGACGCGGATGGATTGAGCGATCTGTGGCGCAGCCAGGCCAACACCATTTGCCTCGTGCATTATCTCAAACATCTCATTCATGAGCTTTTGAATTGACGGGTCAAAGTGATGAATCTTCTTTGCTTTGCGCCGTAAAATCGGATTTTCTGTGGTGATTATTTTGTGGTTTGCCATAATTGCTATTTTCCTGCTTGCCCCTTATATCTTTGACCAGATGGGTTATAATTTCTTTATATCGTATCACATTGGGCGTCATTATGCTAGATAGTATTACAGCTTATATCGAGCAATACGGGCTTTTTCCTGAGCAAGGTACCATTATTGTCGCCGTTTCAGGGGGGGCCGATTCGCTGTGCATGCTACACTGCTTGCATCGGCTCTGTGGCGCGGCAGACAAACGCTATCCCCATGTGCAGTTGCATGTTGCCCACCTCAATCACCAGTTGCGCGGGGCTGCCAGCGACGAGGATGCCGCATATGTCGCACAATTGGCCCAAGACTGGGGACTACCCATTACTATTGGCGTGATAGATGTACCTGCACTAGCGCGCGCGGAGCGGCAATCGCTGGAAGAGGCTGCTCGCACCGCTCGCTATCGCTTTCTGCGCGAGGTGGCGCACGGGCAACCTATCGCAGTGGCCCATCATGCCGATGACCAAGTTGAAACCATCGTGTACCACTGGTTGCGCGGCGGTGGTCTGGCAAGCATGGTCGGCATAGCACCACGCCAGCACGATATCATCCGTCCACTTCTGTCCAGCAGCCACGCGGAAACCGTAGCGTATTGCCAGCGACACAAGCTAGTACCGTTAGAAGACGCTAGCAATACTGACACGCGCTTCCTGCGCAACCGCATCCGCCACGAACTCCTGCCTTTATTGGCATCCATGAACCCCGGCATCCATGCCACGCTGCTGCGCAACGCCGAGGTGGTAGGCGTTGATGTCGCCTGGATCGAGCAGCAGGTTGAGCAGGTGTGGCCAACGGTGGTGGCCTCAGAGCAGGAAGATGCCATCACTTTACATACCGCGACCTTGCTAGCACTGCCACTGAGCCTGCAAAGGCATCTGTTACGTCACGTCACCGCCCACTTATGCGCCGGGCAATCGCCGCTTGAATTACGCCATTATCTCCTGATTGAGCGTTTCATGCAGCAGCACCAGACTTCACGCGCGACAACGCTCGATCTGCCGGGGCATTTACGCTTCACCGCCAACGTGCAAACGGTGTATTTTCACCGTCTTAGAGAGAATGGGCCACAGCTTAACGTCTTTTCCGCACTAGAGGAAGCAGTCATTCTGCCTATCCCTGGACGCATCAGTGTAGCCGGTACGCCCTGGATAGCTACGGCAGAGTTTGTCACGGGGCCGCTACTGCAAGAGGCACAGTTGGCTTTAGCGCGCCAAGATTGGCCGGAAGTGTGGCGCATCCTACCTTCGACTCGTTATAGTGTCTATATTGATGGAGAGCACGTCGGCTCTTCGCTACAGGTACGCACAAGGCGGCCTGGTGATCGTATACGCCCTTTGGGCATGGCGCACGAAAAAAAGGTGCAAGATGTGCTGGTCAACCAGCATATCCCACGCGCTGCTCGTACCACCATTCCCTTATTTTTCTCGGCATCTCATTGTCTCTGGGTAGCTGGCATACACATCGATGACCGGGTACGCCTGACGCCCCAGACACAACACATTTTGCACGTATCTATCACCGTAGAAAACCCCTGAGGTAAACATGCACGAAGATATCACAGAAATTCTGATTACTGAAGAAGAAATCCTGAACAAAGTTGCCGAGCTGGGCAAACAGATCACCGAAGATTATCGCGGCAAATATCTGCTCTTGCTGGGCACCTTGAAAGGTGCCGTGCCCTTTATTGCCGATTTAGCACGCGCTATCGAGTTGCCTGTGGAAATTGATTACATGGCCATCTCCAGCTATGGCAATAGCACCCAATCCAGTGGCGTGGTACGCATCCTCAAGGATTTGGAAGGGCCGCTTGACCAGAAACATGTCCTGATCGTCGAAGATATCGTCGATAGTGGTCTCACGCTGCACTACCTTATGGAAGTGTTGCGCCAACGTCGCCCACTGAGTCTGCGCGTCTGCTCCTTACTAGACAAAGGGCGTGAGCGCGTCAAAGCGGCCAAACTGGACTACACGGGTTTCCGCATCGCTGACCGCTTCGTGGTAGGCTATGGTCTCGACTACGCACAACGCTACCGTAACCTGCCCTACATCGGCATCCTTAAGCCCACTATCTACGAAGAAGAAACCGAGCATCCCCAAAACCTGCACCGCAGTCCAGCGGAGTAGGGGTGCAATGTATTTCGCCCAGAGAGCATAGTAGATGTGGTGGTTGCATGCAACCACCACATCTACCATGCTCTCTGGGCGAATCTCTTCCCTCCTATGCTACAATGACCACGTAATATAAGAACTAGCAGCAACCTCCACGCAACAGAGAGGAGAGAGCAATGGTATCGGTAGGTGTTATTGGTAGTGGCGCCTGGGGAACAACACTCGCCTTCCTGCTGGCGAATAAAGGTATTGTCACTACATTGTGGGAACATCGACCCGAACGGGCCTCGGAGATGCAGCAGCAACGCGAAAATATCCTCTTCCTGCCGGGGATACGCTTTCCCGCGCTTTTACAAGTCACAGCCACTATCGCGGAAGCGGTGCAGGGCCAGGACATGCTGCTCCTCGTCACTCCATCGCAGCGCATGCGCGAAAATGTCCGTCTGCTCGCCCCTCATCTCGGCAAAGAGACCTTGCTGGTTACTGCCAGTAAAGGCATTGAGATCAGTAGTCTCAAACGCATGAGCGAGGTCATCGCGGAAGAACTTCCCCAAGCGCACCAGCGTATCGCCGTGCTCAGTGGCCCGAATATCTCGCGCGAGGTAGCCGAAAAGAAACCCACCGCCGCTGTCGTTGCCGCTTACGAGGTAGATGTTGCCACTCGCGCCCGTACTCTGCTCACCACCGCCAGCTTTCGCGTTTATACTGCCAGCGACATCATCGGTATCGAACTGGCTGGCGCCTTGAAAAATATTATCGCCATCGGTGCTGGCTTTAACGACGGCATGGGCTTTGGCGAAAACGCCAAAGCGGCCTTCATCACCCGTGGCCTGGCGGAAATCGCTCGTCTAGGCATTGCTGCGGGAGCGCATCCCCTGACGTTCTCCGGTCTGGCTGGCATGGGCGACCTCATCGCCACTTGCGCCAGCCCACTGAGTCGCAATCATCAACTAGGCCAACGGCTGGCAACCGGTGAGAAGTTGGCTGACATCCTCGCCTCCACGCACAGCGTTGCCGAAGGCGTCTACACTACCAAGGCCGCGCTGCAACTCGCCACTCGTTATAGTGTAGAGATGCCCATCACGCGTCAGCTCGGCATGGTTCTTTTCGAGGGGCTCGATCCTCGCAAAGCCGTCCCACAACTCATGATGCGCGATCCCAAAGACGAGTTGGAAGGGATTATCGACGCGTAGGGAAGGGAAGAATGCACTACCTTTCGCCTATCTTCTCGGTGCGATTCTTATCTGGACATCACCACGCAAACAGCGTTTGGGTGATCGCGTTGCTCACACAGTAGTCGTACGGCGTTACCCAGAAGGAGGCGACCATCCCCGATGGTCGCCTCCTTCTGGGTCCTTTCTTCTAATGAGCTGTGAAGCGGCAAGTTCTCTTTTTCAAGAGAGTCTGCTCCTCTACAACTTTTCGTGATACGTTGCTAACAACCTCACTACTCTCACAATTTGTTTATCCGGTTGGCATAATACTCGGTAATCCACGCGTTATTGTATTGATCTATTGTGATATCCCAAGGATAACTGCCTACTGCCATGCCCGCACTGCTATCAACGATGTCGCCATCACTTGAATCGATTGTGCCGAGCTTGCTTGTGTTTGACCCGGTAAACACTAGATAGCCAAGGGGGCCCCTAGCGATTTGTGCGGGCTCACTATTGAGTGTCAAACCCGAACTATACTCCGTAACGGTACCAGTGGTCGTGATTTTGGCGATTTGGTTAGCACCATACTCGGTAAACCACAGGTTGCCATCGGGGCCAGAGGCGATCCCCTGAGGCTCACTGTTGCTGGTCAAGCCCGCGCTATATTCGGTGACCACACCTGCCGGGGTAATCATGCCGATGCGGTTGCCATCCCACTCGGTAAACCACAGGTTGTCATCGGGTCCCTTGGTGATGCCTTCGGGTCCGCTGGCGGTACTGATGCCCGCGCTATACTCAGTGATCACTCCTGCTGTCGTGATCTTGCCGATGCGGTTGCCACGATACTCGGTAAACCACAGGTTGCCATCAGGGCCTTTGGTGATCTGCTCAGGCTCACTATTGAGGGTCAAGCCCGCGCTATACTCGGTGATCACTCCTGCCGGGGTGATCATACCAATACGATTGCCACGATACTCGGTAAACCACAGGTTGCCATCTGGTCCCAACGTGATGTAGTTGGGTCCACTGTTGACGGTCAAGCCCTGATTGTATAAGGTGATCGTGCCATTCTGGGAAATCTTGCCGATATGGTTGCCGTCATAATCAGTAAACCACTGATTGTGGTCTGCACCCGTGGCAATGCCCCATGGTCCATTGAGTGTGGCACCGCTAAAGCCGATGACATCGGTACCACCCTGGTCTCCCGTGCTGCCAGTGTTGAAGTACATTGGTCGCTCGGCCACAAAGGCGGTGCTAGAAGTGTCTCCGTACACTGCCATGGAAAGCTCGTAGGCTTTGGTGGCATCGTGCAAGCCAGCAAGATGTGACGAAATCACCAGCGTTGTGATATTGACCGTGGTGCGACTATGGGCTGGCAGTGCTAACTCTTCGTGGTAGGTGTTGCCCAACTCGTTGTAGAGATAGAGCCACACGTTCTCGGAGGCTCCGGTGGGATTCTGTAACACCATCCACTCGTTGTAGTTGACGTTGACATAGCCTTCGGCGAAACCTGCCTGATTGATGGCCGGGGCCACTAGCCCAACCACATCGGACCACCCATCCGTATCAGCACTCTGCTGCGGCGTGGCAACGTTGCTCAAATGATAATGGAAGAACATCTGTCGCTCAACCACCAAATCGCTGTAATTCGCGGTAACTTCGGCAGAGACCGAGGCCGTCGGAGCACACGGGGTCACATCACAGACGCCGGTAGGATGTGCATTCATCTGGTTGATATCCAGGATCAATTGTGAATGGGCTGCCACCGAACCAGTGTACGTTTGGGTGTGACCGTTCTGGTACTCTAGGATGGTGGTGGCGGTGACACTGCTGCTGGTTGGGTTGCCCAACACCAGGTTCTCCTGTGTCTCCCCACCGGTGTAGCCTTCGGCAAACAGCCAGTCATTTGAGAGGGCGGACGAGCCCACCACGGAGACAGCCCCAGAGAGGGTAGCCACCGCTCCTTGTGTCATGTGGCTCATAAAGCTGGAGCGCTCCAGCAGGACGGGCTGCGTGGCAACGACCGAGGCCGTCACATGGGCGGGCAGGGAAAGCGTGTCGGGATAGAGGGTGCCGCGTGCGCCTGACGCCACAATGATGCTTTGTACGCCGACCTGTGCGCCATTGGCATAGTAGGTGGCGGTGACCAGGCTCGGACTGCCGCCGGGAGGGTTGAGGATACTCAACGATGACGAAACAAAGGACGACGAACCAGCCTGTGTTGGCACATCGGCAAAGTAGAACGAGGTCTCCAGTCGAGTTGCCCCCATCACATCAGTACCGCTTTGAATGCCGCGATAGCTGAAGTACATGGGTCGTTCCGCCACAATACCGCCACAACCAGGAGTATAGTTTGTCCGCGCCTTGATGTGGTGCGACCGAACGTTGGAATTGGTATTCAAGACGGTGACGACGCTGGAGATGAGCAGGCCCGTTTGCTGCTTTGCGGGGACGCCGAGGTCCAGGTTGCTCGACAGCGTTACACGACTGTTATGAGGGACGCCCACCGATTTGACCAGCAGGGGTTTGATCGCGCGAGCATTACTGCTGGTGCCTTGCGTCAGGTACTCCACTTGCACCTGACAATCAGCAGACGAGTCAGGATTGTTCAAGGTGAGATATTGCTGGAAGCCCGCTCCGACCTCGCCGTCGGCAAAATACCAGATCGGGCTGATCGGGTTAGAATTAGCATAGCCGGATGAAGCCGAAGCGGCGTGCCGCTGGATCAGTACCCCGGTCAGGCTAATACCGCCGAGTAAAAACAAGAAGAGAAACGCCAGACGCGGCAGCAGCTTCTTCGGCTTTTCTGCCTTCTGGTCAACAGGAGATGATGGTAATTTCAAGAAAGATCCTCCTCCACCACACATAGAACCACATAGTAAACAGTAAAAAGTGAGATAACTTATAAAAAGTGAGGGCTGAAGAATTAGAGTTTAGCCCTCTGGTATCTCTACCTTTACATTATACTAAGAGCACCAAATAGCGGCATATGATGCGGATTGACGGGGTTTATTCGTTTCATTTCCCCCTTGACATAGATGATATACTAACCACGTACTTGGACTTGGAGGCGTAGCTCAGTGGTAGAGCGAGGCACTTTTAATGCCGAGGTCGTGGGTTCGACTCCCACCGCCTTCACCTTGTTTGGTAATTCTTCTCCTTTTGCACATATTCCCCGTTGCTTGAAAGCTCATCCTTTTTCTCTTATTAGACCTGTTCTGCATATTGTTTTGTGGTAGTATGTACGTGCAATGGTTATTTTAAGAAGAGGTTGATTTTTCTATGGTTATCAGAGCGCGCGTCAAACGTAACGCTTATTTCGACTCCATCACGCTCATGAAAATTGCCAGTACCTTAACCAGCATGAACGGGATCAAAGATGCTGCCGCTATTATGGCAACGGAACCTAATCTACAACTACTGCGCGAGGCAGGATTGGCCGCTGTGGAAAACAATGCGGGCCCAGGTGATGTCTTGATTGTCGTTCGCGCCGACGATGAGCACAATGCCCAGAGCGCGTTGCAGGCTGCCGAAGAGCACTTGGCCCAACGTCCAACCTCCGCTAGCGATGTGGGAGCTAGTGGTGCTAGCAGCCAACCACGTTCGTTGGAGCAGGCGGCCCAACTCCATCCAGAGGCTCGCTTGGCAGTTATTTCTGTCCCCGGCCCATACGCGGCCCTGGAAGCTGATCGTGCGCTACGCAATGGACTGCACGTTTTTCTCTTTAGCGATAATGTCGCACTGGCTGACGAAATCTCCCTCAAACAGTTGGCACGCGGACGCGGACTGCTGCTCATGGGACCGGATTGCGGTACCGCCATGTTGAATGGTGTAGGACTGGGCTTTGTGAATGTTGTTCCCAAAGGGCCAGTGGGTATCGTTGGAGCATCCGGCACGGGCATACAGCAGATCATGTCTTTGATCGCGCAACAACGCAGTGGTGTCTCTCAAGTTATCGGCTGCGGCGGACGCGACCTCTCCGAAGCCGTGGGAGCGATCACTACCTTACAGGGCCTGCGCCTCCTCCAAGAAGATGAGGAGACGGAAGTAATCGTTATTGTCTCCAAGCCACCTGCACCCGCCGTCGCCGAACGCGTTATAGAAGCGGCGATGCTGGGCAGAAAGCCAGTGGTGGTGAACTTTGTGGGCGCAGATGTCGATGCATTACAAAGTCGTTACGGGGATCGCCTCGTGGTGACACGCACGCTGGCAGAGGCCGCACAAAAAGCGGTGAGCATTTGTGGGGGCACCGAGTTTACTACTGGCACATGGTATACTTCCACGCGCAAAACCGCCGCACCTTCCGCGATTGCCAAGGATGTTATGCCGGGTCAGCGACTCGCGGCCCTCTTCTCTGGTGGGACGCTCTGTGACGAAGCCATGCATATTTGGACGGAAGATACGGCTCAAGGAAAAACGTTAGGGCCGATTTACTCGAATATTCCCTTGCAACCGGATTGGCGACTGGTGGAGGGACAGCCTATCAAGGGTCACTACGCGATTGACTTTGGCGCGGACGAGTACACGCGTGGGCGTCCGCACCCCATGATCGACCCCAGTTTGCGCCTGAAACGCTTGCAGGAAGATGCCACTGATCCCAGCATAGGCGTAATTTTGCTCGATATCGTGTTGGGCTACTGCTCGCTGCCCGATCCGGCCTCCGTCTATGCACCCACGATTCAAGCCGCCCGTGAGCAAGCACAGCGGTCAGGGCGACGACTGACTTTCATCATTTCGCTCTGTGGTACGGAAGGCGATCCCCAACGACTCTCGCTCCAGCACCGACAACTGCGCGAGGCTGGCGCCGAGGTATTTACCAGCAATGCCGACGCAGCCATACGCTGCCTCGACATTTTTCAGTGAAGAGGAATACATAGCATGTCCGCTACATTTCATGCGTTACAAACACCGCACACACCCCTTTCGGTGCTCAATATCGGGGCCGACCTCTTTGCTGATGCACTTCAAGCACAGCATGTCGCAGTGACGCGCGTGGCGTGGCGACCACCCGCTGGCGACCAACGCACGTTGCGCCATGTCCTGGCAGAGCCAGAGATAGACGAGGCCAACAAGGTCGCGGTTGAACGCATGTTGTCGGCGCAGCCAGTACTGATCGATGTCCGACCCGCGCACGAGGTTATTCCCGCGCTCAAGAAGTTTACGCTACTTCATGCTGGTCCGCCTATAGCGTGGGAACGCATGTGCGGCCCTATGCGCGGTGCAGTTATCGGTGCCTGCCTCTACGAAGGCTGGGCCAAAGACGAAAGCGAGGCGGTAGCACTTGCCACGGCGGGTGTATTGACCTTCGCGCCATGCCATCATTACAATGCGGTCGGCCCCATGGCTGGTATCATCTCA
Organism: Ktedonobacterales bacterium; assembly: GCA_038209195.1. Taxonomy (GTDB): domain Bacteria; phylum Chloroflexota; class Ktedonobacteria; order Ktedonobacterales; family Ktedonobacteraceae; genus JBBQXY01. Next base: position 9,195 of record JBBQXY010000055.1, read on the forward strand.
CCCTCCATGCCCCTGCTCATAGTAGAAGACAAGACCCACGGCAATCATACCTACGCCACGCTGAACGAGGGCCTGGGCAAGGTGCTGCGCTTTGGCGCATTTTCAGCAGAGGTGTTGGACAGATTGCGCTGGATGGGTGACGTGTTAGGGCCAGCACTTGGGCGCGCCCTACGGAGCATGGGGGGCATGGATATACGCGCCATCATGGCGCAAGCCTTACAGATGGGTGATGAGTGTCATAACCGCAACAAGGCCTCGACCTCACTCTTCGTGCGCCAGATCGGGCCAGCCCTGGTAGAGACTGGCAGCACCCGTGCGGAAACCGCCTCCGTGTTACGCTTCATCGCTGGTAACGACCACTTCCACCTCAACCCCGCCATGGCAGCGGCCAAAGCTATTACCCTGGCGGGGGCCGGTGTGCCAAAGAGCAGTGTCGTGGTGACAATGGCTCGCAATGGCGTCGATTTTGGCATTCGGGTCAGTGGTCTGGGCGACCGCTGGTTTGTCGGGCCGGCCCAATATATCCAGGGTCTCTACTTCGCTGGCTTCAGCCAGGACGACGCCAACCCCGATATCGGCGATAGTGCCATCACCGAAACCAGTGGTGTCGGTGCTTTTGCCATGGCTGGTGCGCCCGCGATCGTACAATTTATTGGCGGTACCCCTGCTGATGCCCTGCGCTATACACGCGAGATGTACGCCATCACCGTAACCAGTAACCCGCTCTTCGGCCTACCCGCGCTCAATTTCCAGGGTACCCCAACGGGCATTGATATTCGCCAGGTCTGCCGCCTCAATATGCCGCCCGTGATCAATACCGGTATTGCCCATCGCCTTCCTGGCCTCGGTCAGGTCGGCGCTGGCGTCGTTTACCCACCCATGGAATGCTTCGAACAGGCTATTACTGCCTTAGCCGAGACGTTATAAGCTGCTAGCAAGCAAGCGTAGGGGTCGATTCTTATGCTATACTCAAGGAAGTAACTTTACTTTACGTTCTAAAGGAGACGAGTTTCGTGTCAATTGAACATAGACAGAACTTTGAGGCCATTGCCTCACAGGCACCTGCTACGGCACAGCGCACCTACTTCGTAATCGAACCCCAAAAGGAGCAATAGAAGATGGCAACCAGTAACACAGAAGCGCAGGGCACCACAGGCGATATCTTTGCAAACTTGCGTCGCTACCAATATGCACAGCTTACTACCTTTCGTAAAGATGGCACCGCGGTACCCACTCCGATCTGGTTTGCGCCTGACGAGGACAAGCTCTATGTGATGACTCCAGCTTCAACGGGCAAAATCAAACGCATACGCAATAATGGGCGTGTTTTGTTGGCACCATGCACGGCAAGTGGTAAAGTAGTAGGGGAGCCAGTGGAAGCCCAGGCCCATGAACTGCCCACCAGCGAAAATTCACGTGCCTTGGCGGCACTCACGCGCAAGTATGGCTTCCTCTATCGCGTGTTTACCTTCTTCCAGAATATGCGGAAGATGGAGCGCACTTACATTGAAATCGCAGAGCATTAGCGTAATAGAGTATTTGAGCATGGGGTATGACAGAAAAAGACACGGTACGCAACGCGCCATCGCCGCGCACTCGTGCAAGCCTTGCCCATGACCTGCGTGTACTGGGTATCAAAGCGGGGATGACGCTGCTGATGCACTCCTCACTCAGCAAACTGGGCTGGGTTTCTGGTGGGTCAGTGGCTGTTGTCCAGGCATTGATGGATGTGGTGACGTCGGCAGGCACAATCATCGTACCGACATTTAGTGCTGACCTGTCTGATCCCGCACACTGGCATCATCCACCAGTCCCACAAGATTGGTGGCCAGTGATCTACGATACTATGCCCGCCTTCGACCCGCGTGTAACCCCTTCACGCATGATGGGAAAAATCGCCGAGACCTTCCGTATCTGGCCTGATGTTGTGCGCAGCTATCACCCGGTCGTTTCGTTCGCCGCCTGGGGTAAACATGCACACGACATTACCGCGCAGCATGCGTTAGACTATGGTTTGGGCGAGGGTTCTCCGCTGGCCCGTATTTACGATCTGGACGGCTGGGTGCTGCTATTGGGCGTAGGTCATGGCAACAATAGCTCATTACACCTGGCTGAGTATCGCTCTGCCAGCGCAGCGGAGATTCCGCAGGGTTCTCCCATCTTCGAGAACGGTCAACGTGTGTGGAAAAGCTATCGTGATATCGATTTAGATGACAGCCTTTTCCCAGACATTGGGCTGGAATTCGACCGTACCGGCCATACTCTTATTGGTCAGGTTGGCTCTGCTACAGCCCGGCTCTTCCGGCAACGCCCCGCCGTGGACTTCGCCCAGCAATGGCTGCTCAAGCGGAAGGATTCCTAGGAATCCCTGGACTGGAATGGAAGTGCTACGTACAGCCCCAAAAATACGTGTATGTATCAGAGGGTATTCCCTTGATGTCCCTTGATAAAAAGAAAGATAGAAAAGTATGCAACAAAATACAGGAAAATCCATGGAGCAGGTTGAGATGCAGCAATGCATCCAAGACTGCTTGAACTGTCACGCGGTCTGTATCCAGACTGCCAAGCAATGCCAACAGACGGGTGGCGATCATGCCAAGCCCGAACATATCCAGATGTTACATGATTGTGCCGAGCTGTGCTTGACGGCGGCCCATTTCATGCAACACGATTCCCCACTCGTTGGCTATGTTTGCCAGGCCACAGCCCAAGTAACCAACCACTGCGCCAACGAATGTGAGCAGATGGGCGATACCGATTGTGCCAACGCCTGTCGTAACGCCAACTGGTCGTGCGACCAGATGACGAAGATGATGGGTTAGGCTGCCTATCCCTTATAACCTGCCATTGATAAAGGCCGCGATCACAATGATGGCGACGACGAGGACGGCGACAGCGATGAGGAAGTAGGTATTCCTGCGTCCGATAGTGATTTTACGTGGGCCTGTGGCTGCTACTTTTCGCACCTCTTCGCGTCGCTCCTCCATGCGTTTGCGTCGCTTTTCCAGACGTTTTTTGTGCTGGTCTTGTGCCGTGTTCCCCTGGCCTGGGCCTGTACCCATTTGCTCCATGCGGCGGCGCATCGTACGATTATAGCTGTCCGCTTGCTGTTGCTGAGGGTTGTTGGTGGTGATCTCTTTGGGCTGGGTAGACTTTGCACCTGGCATGGCTGTGCCGCCAACGTGTGGGCGGTTCGGATTCGTCCTGCCAGTGGGCCTAGGTTTTGGCGCTGAAGATGGGATAGGTTTTGGTTGACCAGTGGTACTGGCGTTTTGCGCCGGAGTAGGGGTATTCGCCTTCTGTGGTCCTTGTTTGTTTGCCTTCGCCATGGTTCTATCCTTTACTAGTAGATATCGTCATTCATTGTTGGGTAGCCCAGCGAGCCAACCATTGACGGAGTGTACCGTCACCTCGTAATCTTGCGCCCAGTCGTGCGAGATATAGGGCAAGAGATGACCGACGAGCGGTTGACCAGCTTTGACAGCAAGCATGTTTTCTCTGGCTTGCTTCGCAAAAAGAGCCATGCCACTAAAGGGGTCGCTCAATAATGCTTGCAAGCGCGCCCAGAGTGCGCCTATTTCTTCGCTCACCTGGTCGCGTTCATCGGCGAGCTGGACACGGCCCATCACTTCGATAATACGAAAGAGGGCATCCTCATCGCACAGGCCAAGGTGTTCCGCCATCAGTAAAATGCGCAACCCCTGGGCCAGTTTTGCGTGCATTAACGCAATATTTATCTCTGTGTCATCGCGCATACCGCGATTATTCAGATTCGCCGAGCCGACCGTCATCCACTGATCATCTACAATTGCCACTTTCGCGTGAACATAAATAGGACGATACAACATCTGACGCTCTTTTTGGTACGACGTTCCCAACGTATAAACCTGTAAGGTGCCAGAGGCTACTGCCTGGGGGGCAATAGACCAGAGAAACTGAAGCCCATCATCGGTAAATTCGCGGCCCACATTGGGATTATCTGGTAGCAGCAAGGTGACAACCACCCCGCGTTCCAGCGCATCCGCCAGCGAATGCCACAACTGCTCCATATCGGGATGGGGCAAGCCCATGATAGGATTTTCTATGCCTAGAAAAGTACGTCGCCAGAAGTATTGGTTCTCAATATAAATAGAGCGTTTGGCCATGGCGAACGCGTTTCTGTACGTCTCCAGGATGGTGGCGATGCCCTCATCCGGCGCGAACGCGTACGTCCGATTGGGAATAGTGCGCGTGACTTGTATCTGGAGCGTCCCGGCAACCTCGGCGTCTGGCGTATCACTCGCTAAATCAGGCAAGAGCAATAGAGAATCCATCTCGTGTAGCTTGACGACGGCGTTCCAGCGTTGGCGAAAGTTCTGCTCGACATCCGCCACGGCTGGCCCTTCAAAAAGGATATGGACATCATGCCAGCCATGCGGCATCTTCCCATCTTTGCTCAAGCGCAAGGGATGATGAAAGGGGTGTCCTTTGGTATCCCAACGATCAAAGTCGCCGCTATTCTCGACCATCATATCAATGCCGCCGACAAAGGCATAGGTGTTATCGACGATCACCGTTTTCTGATGGTGCGCCAGCGTGGGATGGTTCAAAAGCCCCATGTGACTGTCATCAAGCAAGCAGCGAATGCCGACTGTGGCAAGCGTGTCCTGTACCTGCTTTGGGTTGGGTTGAAAGGGCAGGCTATAGGTATTCCATAGAAGCACGCGCACGTCGATACCCTTGGCGACGACATAGCCCAGCACATTCAGTACGCTAAGTTCCTCACATTGTTGCCAGAAGCGTAAGTCTTGCTCTGCTAGACCCTTGGCGCGTAGCCAGGTCAGTAACTCCTCTTGTTCTGGCGAGCCATCTGGTCCCGCGCGATGGTGTTTGCCGCGTACAAGTAATAGCTCTGGACTGAGACCCCAGGCCGTGATATGAACCATATGCCGCGCACTAAGGAAGCACTGGCACATCTCCAACATGGTCATACGTCCATCAATCAAAAAAGCGGCACGCGAAGCCTTATGCACAGGGAAATCGTCCACCGCCCACCAGGTGCTTGCCTCCTCTTTATCCATATTGTCCGCACTATCCGCTACGGATTGTTGCTCAATCATTGTGACTCCTCATCTGCCAACAGTGTGCGGGCAATTCTGGCCGCCTCTTCTTTATCATCGGGCGAGAGCGCACCATCAATAACAAGGCCCAAGAGGTGATCTTTAACGGGACGTAGCCATGGCCCTGGGCTGCGTCCAAAAAGAGCCATCAACTCATTGCCATCCAGGGGACTTTTGAGGGGAACGCGATCCGCCTCTTCTTGTAGTCGGAGGCAACGTTCTTCGAGTTCGTTCACACGGGCGACGGCGCGCGAGATCTTATCCGCGCGATAGCTGGTGATATCGGCACGCGAGAGGTCCAGTAAATCTGGCAGGACATCTCCACTCTCCAACATCAGGCGGCGTACCGCTCCATCTGTCCAGTCAGAGTTGTAGGCATTGGCCCGCATGTGCAAACGCACTATGCGTGAGACGTCCTCGATGAAATCGCGATCAAAGTGTAGCCGTTTGAAAATGTCCCGCGCCATGTATGCCCCAACATCCTCGTGTCCAAAGAAATGAATAGTATTGTCCTCGATCGTGCGCGTTCGCGGCTTCGCAATGTCATGCAACAACGCACTCCAGCGCGTTGCCAGGCGCGGGGACGAGCGTTCCACCACGCGCAAAACATGGGCATAGACGTCTTTGGAGGAGACGTTACGTGTGGGGGTGGGTGAAGGCTGTTGGCTAACGCCGCGCAATTCCATGACTTCCGGTATGATCCATTCCATTAAGCCCAATTCCACGAGGAGATCAAGCCCCTTTGCCGGATGGGGCGAGATCAGCAATTTATTCATTTCGTCGCGAATACGCTCGCGACTGATCTTTTGCAGTTTGGAAGCCTGGCGAATCATTGAACGCCTGGTTTGTGGTTCGATGGTAAAGTCGAGTTGGGCGGCAAAGCGCACGGCCCGCAACAGACGCAGTGGGTCTTCGTCAAAACGCTTATCTGGCTCGTTGCCCACGGCACGTAAAATATGGGCGTCCAGGTCCTGCCGTCCCTCAAAGAGATCGATGATGTGCCCATTGAGTGGATCGCGCGCCAGCGCATTGATGGTGAAGTCACGGCGCAGCAAGTCATCAGCCAGGGATGTGCCAAAACCTACCTCTGGTTTGCGCGATTCTGGATTGTAGCGTTCCGTACGAAAGGTAGTGATCTCGATGATATCATTGCCGTAGTGCAGACGCACAGTACCGAAACGCTCACCCACCAGGACGACCGCGCTGGGATGGGTTGGCGCCACCAGGCGTTTGACTTCATCAGGATGCGCGTCCGTTGCCAAATCTGCATCCATTGATTGCTGCTCACGATGGAGCAAGACATCACGCACGGTCCCACCGACCATATATAGTTGTTTGTGCTGCGCACGAAAGGCTTCCGCCAGGGTAATGATTATTTCTAGCATCTCTAACGCATGTATCCGCTTCAGAAATACGGGCCACGCGCCCTTCCTATAACTCGGTAATGGCAGTATTATCTCATATCCTGGCAATTATTTATAGTACCTACTTGTAGTGCTTTTTTGGCCCCTTACTAACTACTGCTCTGACCGCCTTCATGTGACGAGCAGGGATGCAAGGGACTGCGTCCCTTGACTGGGTTCTAGGGCTGCGCCCTAGTTTCCTTCCCTTCCCTGCCGCCGTAGGCGGCCTGACAAATGAAGAGTGTCAAAGTACTACGCAGTGACACAAATGAACGTATACGAAAATTCGTTCTAATTGGTCCCGAAAACGCTTGACTTGAACGTCTATTCTATAGTAGAATTAGGAGGTTGTAAGAACAAATTTTCTTAGAAATGGAGGCTTCGCCATGGGAGCGACAGAGACACAAAAGCAACCCAAGCAGGTTGACTATGACATAGACGACGATAGCCTGTATGTAACGCGTAATCCCAGTAGCACACGAAGGTATCAGCAGCCTGTTGAACATGATACAATCGATGATCCCTTGCTGCAAAAAGGGACAGTAACACGGCGTCGTGCCAGTATTGTCTCTAACGCGCCTAACACCTCCAAAAGTCAGAGCAAGCCATTAGCACATCTTGCCGCGCCTAATATGCCTGTTATGTCGGCTATGCCTGCCATAAAGCTGGGGCAAAAACGCCTCCCTTTGCTGGCAGTGGTCGTGGGCATGTTCGTCATGGCAGTCCTTGTCCTCGGTTTCAGCACGGTTAGCGCGTGGTGGCAGGTACATCTAAACGATTCGCAGTATGGTCGCCCTCGTACTTTTCAAATGGATGCGGTAGTCGGACACCAGGATAGTGCGAGCAATCCAACGCATTTTATCTTTATCAACTTGAATAGACATGTAGAAATCATTGAATTGCCTGGTGGCGACTCTGCCCATGCCCGTATCTACGCTGGCCCCATCTTATATGGCGACGGGCAAGATTTGACGCCCATTACAGGCGAAATTCGCGACGTCAATGGAGATGGTAAGCCCGACCTTATTGTCCACATCCAGGATCAACAAATTGTCTTTATCAACGACGGCACACAATTCCGCCCACTCCAACCAGGGGAGCAGATACACTTGTGACCATATGCTCCTATTCATGGGATGGATGGGCAATAAAAAATGACCGCGGCGCGGTCATTTTTTATTGCCCATCCATCCCATGAGTAATCCTTATTTGAGGGTTTTGTTATAGTATTGTTACTTTGGTTCATTGTGAACCGTCCTGAATAAACAAGTAGACAATTCTTTTTTTGTTTGTAGATTTCGGAGAATGTATGAGTGAGTCAACGCTGCAAGGCGAACAAGTTGAAGTTGTAGATATATTGAAATTAGCAGAAAACGCACCCTCAGTTCAAGTTCAATCACCCCTTAACGGTACACATAAAGCGCGTCCAAAGAGCAACCTCCCCAGTTATCGTCCTACGCCCTGGGCAATTGTCAATCATGGCTTAGATATCGTAGACAACGTCTCTGGCGGTCGGGCAGATTGGTTTCAGAGGTTTATTACGTACCTTTTCATTGGTGGTTTTGCCGCCGTAGTCAACCTGGTAGTTTTCTATGTCGTGCTCTACCATTTACCATTACCTGTTAGTGCGGTAGCGCATAACGTGATCGCGTCCGTTCTGGCCAGTGAAATTTCGATCATGGCAAATTTTATTCCCAACGATTATTTCACGTTTCGTCATCTCGCCGGACACGATCGGACGTGGCAGGCCCGTTGCGCTCGCTACCACCTCACCTCGATTGTTGGCAGCCTGCTGACTTTCCTGATAGAGTTTGGCTTTACCAGTGTGGGCCATTTCCCAGCGATTATTGCCCAGGCAACGGCCTTAATCCTCGTCTTGATCTATAATTTCTCTTTCCACCACATCTTCACTTATCGTCACGTCAAGTCGGTAGTCAAGAGTGCGTAGCAAAACGTGTCAATTAGGGGGTTCCTCTCAGTTGATACTATCGACGAACCTGGCTGATAAACGTTAGCTGTAGGTGCAAGAGGCACACGACAGCACAACATAGCTAAAAGCAACGTCTCCCTTGCTCATTCTCGCGAGAATGAGCAAGGGAGACGTTGCTTTTTCGTTGCTTATGCGATGGCTACACAGATAGCCCATACGCTGAAGGTATTATGAGTGCAGGTATAGCTTGCATCCCAGCCAGTGAGGCTGTAATCAGGCCGTGAGAGCGAGGATCGACGCGGTAGTATTGATCACCCCGAGGTCAACACCGCCACCTAGCACCACATCACCGTTTGGACACATGGCCGCTTCAATATCTTCACACCATGGCGCGATGACGATACATCTCTAAGTCGGCGAGAGTAACACTGTCTGGTGACACAAGGCGATAATGCTTTTCTGAGGAAATTACTATCCCATTCTGACTCTCTTCAAACTCGAAAAGAGCAATGAGATTGCCCTCCATGAATTATGAATTGTGCTGCAATTGGACGACAGACGAGAGAAGGAAATTTATTCGAGCAGAGAGCGAAATCTTGTTCAATCTGCACAATACCAAGTTTGTCGTGGCCACCTTTTGCTTGAACTGGAAAGACATAGTGTGCGCCTCTGCGATCTACGCCGACGTATAATTCATCCGTTTCTACTTGTCCCATAGCTGGCACGGTTGTACGGAGATGATTTTGCAGAGAGTAACAAGTTACACCAGTAAATATATCAATCAAGCGATTGTAACGTAGTTTTGCTAATAGTGCTTGCTCATCTCCTAAAGTATACATAATCACTACCCCAGGAGTTGAATCGGGTACTTTCGTTTCAGCAAGCATGGTATTTGGTACAATATTCACTATATTTGTTGCCACAAAGCAGTATCGACTACGACCAGAAGGACGAATAATCCAATCTTCATCATTAGGAGCCTTGGCCGTGATTGAAGATGGCAATGAACCTCGATAGCGGAATGTATATGTAATATCACCAAGGTTTTTTGGCAGAGTAATACCAAGTTCCTGGGCCGCTCGAAGCATGTCCTCCCGCACAAATTCGACCCGACGATCACCTTCTTGATAATAGCGAAAAAAAATGTTTTCGATGATCTTCTGATAGCGGTTTAGCTTCTGTGGCTTTGCATTTTCTTCCATTACATCACCTGCTTATTGGTTTTTGCGCATTTTAAAGTATATCTATTGCATCATTATGAGTAGTAGCTTTATGCAAAGATTAAGGCCAACGTAGTACTACAACTTCCTCGCGAAGCTCTTCTTTGGTAGTAGTCGAAAAACGTGTCCTGAATAAATCGATGCTGATTACTTCATAGCCAAGCGATAAAGCGATATCGGCCAGTAGTTGACCAGTAGGAATCTTGATACGGAAGTATGACGCCTGATCGCCTACAACATACGCCAATTGAGCACCTGGACGAAGTAACGTGCGTAAGGATGTTAAGTGATGCGCCATACCGCCAAAATATAGCTTGGTAGCCCTGGCATAGAGTCGCTCAAAGCCAGATGTTTTCCCAAGTTCGATACGTTTAGCTTCAATAGCTTCCGCAATCTGTTGAATCTTTGCAAAGCCAACCACCAACTGATCATGCACGTCATCTTTGTAAACATTGCGTGTATTTGAGCATAAAAGGCTTCGTTTTAATGCTTGCAGCTCGGCTTTATTATGAATGAAGTCCAATAAAACTGATTCCAGCCGGGTAGTGCGAGTATAATCCTTTTCATTGGGGTAAGGAGGCGACGTAATAACTGCATCAATAGAATACGGCTCTATCATCTCAGAAATTTTGCGGGAATCCGCGAGATAAACCTCGGCCTGTGTATTTCTGGTAACTTGTACATTGTGTAGATCATTCGCCATACCTTGCACAATTCCTAACCAGGTAGAAATTACAGGAGCATCAAGCTTAACAGCACCAAGTCCAACTTCTGGGCCAAAGTGGAGGTTACTGATAGAGAAAGCAAGAGCCTTTGCTAGAGCCAAACGCTCATGGCGATAATATCGCTCATCATGGTGCTCTTCTAAACAGTCAAGTAACACCAACGTTTTGTGCAAAGGCAGTGGGCTCAATGAATCCGCCAGCAGCAATTTCATCTTTTCATCAGAGAGCGTCTTTAAAGGAAGATGTCCCATTTGGACAAGTCGGAAGAATGGGTTGTCCTCAATTCCTGTAGCACGTAGCACCTTAATAGCAGATTCAGCGACGTGGCGAGCATGCTCTAATAGGCCTTCAGGTTCAAGGCTCCAATCTACTTTGACTTGACTGGCAAACTGAGCCATCGGGCTTGCTTCAATGCCTACACTGGGAATACCTTGTTTTTTACATTCGACCAGAACTGTGCCCGTACCACAAAACGGGTCCAAGACGCACTGACTGCTCTTCATGCCGAAGCGCTCAAGGTAGTCACGGACGAGGTGAGGAGGAAAAGAGAGCACAAAGCGGTACCATTCATGGACAGGGCGATCTTCAATATACAGTTTGTTTATCTCGCGATTAGCTCCCCGTTGTCGGGCAGTAGCATAACTCACTCAATTTCCTCCTACGTTCATCAGCGCCAAGGCACGATTGCTGCTTTTTCCGCTTATTGAGATCATTATAACAACATTGTTAGCTCTTAGCATAAATATCTTATTAGGCATAGCAGTAATGGCAGCTTTTCCACAAGCAGAACAACCGTTACCTGGTAATATCTTATTATCTCTGCTATAGTGTGCGAACTGGGGTTGGCGAAGAAGATTACTGCCAACTTCACTGTCAAATCGCTGTTTGGGCGAAAAGCACAGCGTGTCAAGCAAGGCTACAGACCAATCTACAGCCGCCAAACCCAAAAAGCCTCAAGGGAACGTACCCCCTGAGGCTTCCAAACATCCACATGACAACACAAAAAGCGAAGAAATACTTTGCGATCTATCTCCCCGCCCTACCATCCACCCATCATCCCTGGTTTCTGTTCACAGGCCCCTTGCCACCTATCAGCCACTACACCTATTTCCTGGAACTCTTCCATTCATATGAAACTTGCAGTATAACTTACCCACCTTACTACGTAACACCACCAACTACTGCGTTCCATCTCCACCATGTTGTGCAACCTTAGCCTAACTCTTTTCAACCCTACCACGTATCACCTCATTCTCTATCAGGCCTGGCTGGTATCCTCACCCTACTACCTACCCAACGTACCATCTTTACAAACCGTGCATGGCATCCAACACTGCTACTTATCGTCCACACCACTATGCACTGAGGTTGCGCAATTCTATTTTGCGTTCCAACTACCCCACTTCTACCTTGCCACTCTCACGCATCTATATCTTTCACTGTGGTTCTATAGGGAACTATACCATGTTCTTCTGTGTAACCCATGAAAAAAGAGGCGTTTCAAAATGAAAATTCTTTCATAAAACTCTTGTTACCGCGAAAAAAAACTATTACACTTTATTCATCTACTGTTTTTTCGGTATCAATACGCTCGAATTTACGATTTCCGGCTCTTGCTCAACAAGGTATACTATAACGCAATAGCCTACAGAGAAGAGATGAGACAAGATTGGAGCAGATTGCAATGGCCCTTTATATTGACAGTGCTTACCTGGATGATATCGCGCATGTGGTGCAAACGGTACCAGTTGCTGGTGTAACAACGAACCCATCTATTCTGCTGGCGGCACGCGAGCGCGGGCAAGACATTGCCTATGATACGCTCGTGGGCGAAATATTGGAACGGCTCAATACGGGTATAGGCTCCGTGTTTATGCAGCCGGGGGCGACCGATGACGAAGAAATGTATCAACAAGTGCTAGCGACGTGGCAAGCCGCGTTGAGCGTGGGCTATGGAGCAGCGCGACTGGTTCACAAGCTGCCCATGACCCCTGCTGGTATGCGTGTGGCACAACGCCTCAAAAAGAACCAGATGAATCACCGCGTCGCCTTCACAGCGGTAACTACTGTGGCCCAGGCCTATACCGCTGCGATGCTCGGAGCTGATTTCGTGATTCCCTATTATAGTCGTTTGGAGCGTGCTGGAGTGGATGCCAGTGAACGCATCGCCCATATCGCCTCGTTACTGCATAAGCAGCAACTTGCTACTCGTATCCTTGCCGCGAGTATTAAATCACCTTTAGAAGCTGCATCCGCTCTCGGCGCGGGCGCACACGACATCACTGCTGCCCCCCAGGTATTGTTAGCCATGGTCAGCGATCCACAAACAGACGAGGCCATTGCAAAATTCACCCTAGACTGGCAAAAAATGAATGGTCTGTAGGGCGCGCACCCTGTCCGGGGGACAGGTAATAACAGGTAATAATCGCCGCCACCGCCGATTTATCGGCCCGTGCCGCCTGCCGATAAATCGCAATACCATTCAAATAAGGCTTGGGAGTGGTGTGTAGGGACAACACCCTGCCTGGGGGGCAGGTAATAAGGACGCGGCGGTCGATGGGGGGCCTTGTGCTTGTCCTCGTCCTGGGGGATGTCCAGACCCCCCGCCAGGACAGGCACAAGGCCCCCGATACCTGTCCCCCAGACAGGGTGTCCTCATCCCCCTGTCCCTACACACACGGTGTTGCCGTTCATCCTTATTTGAATGGTATTGCGATAAATCGAGCCTGCTTGCTAGACAAGGCCTGGGAAATAGTCTTTTTTGATCTGCTCGCTACTGACATCCAAATTTTTCAGAACCTGCTCATATGCTTTCACCATGTCAGGTGGCCCTGAGAGATAGTAGGTACGCTCTGCATAATCTGGCACTGTTTGCTGAATCATTTGCTCATGAATTCTGCCCACGAAACCCGACCAGTTGCGCGGAACCGCAGTAGTATCGGTCAAGGTATAAAACGTTTTGATACCAAGTTTGGCATAGATCACGCTTAAAACATCCTTATACACAATCTCATCAACCGTTTTGTTGGCATAGAAAAGGACAATATCGCGTCTCTGGTGCGAGTCAAGCAGATATTTCAACATGCTTCTAAATGGTGTAATACCGATGCCGCCTGCGATAAAAACGAGTTTTTGCCGTGGGTCTGTGGGAAGCGTGAAATCGCCGGCAATCTGAGCGGCAACGATTTTTGTTCTGCCATCCAATCTTTGCAGGGCTTTCTTGAAGCTGCTGCCCCCTTCATAAAAGCGCACGCCCAAGTGAACGATATCCTCGGTTGGCGACGAGGCCAATGTAAAGTAGCGGCGATTGCCCCTGCTATCTGGATGAGGGTGCGCCAGCGTGAATTCCATATATTGACCGGGTAGAAATGCCAGTTTTTGTGGAGACTTAAAGGCAAAATCAACGATATCCGGGGCCAATTTGCTTTTTCTTTTTAACTGCAACAAGACTTTCTGCTTTGGACTTACGATGTAGGAGAAGACATTGCCCGCGACTAGTGCCAGTTCCGGTGTAGAGAACATAGGGCCAAAGTGAATTTGCGGAATGAATAAAATGCCTACCAGAACCGCGTAGAATCTGCGCCACATTTTTGTCGCAGGGGCCGTCAGCGGTTCAGTCAACATAATAGTGGCAAAGAAAAACAGCGGCGACTGGACGAGCAACTGCTGTAGTTCTGTAAAAACGCTGTTTCCTTGCACGAGGCTAAGCACACAAACACTCACAAGCGCGGCGGCACAAAAGCTCCACACCATATCTCCCTGGCGTAATTTTCGGACGAGCAGCAAGCCTCCCACTAAGGTAGCTGGCAGCATAGTTGCAGTTCCTACCCACCAACTGGCGGATTTACCCAGCACAAACGAGGTAATCACCACGGCAATTGCGGCAGGATTAAAGAGATGTTTTTTGTAGAGTGCGAAGATGTATTTTGACGACATTGCTAAAATCGCCGCCCAACCAAGAAACTGCATATCGCCTGCCGACTTGGCGGGATCGATGATAAGTGCCAAAATGAGGGCAGTGATCGTAGCTGATTCAATGTTCGTTGGTATTTCAAAGACATATGCAAAGAGCGTATTCATGGCCCAACACATGAGTACTAGAAACAAGGTTGATGTGATCAGTGCCAGTAGCGAAAAGGGCAGTAGATTGAGATACGCCAGAACAGCGGCTATGCCCTGAAAACCAATAAGCATATAGAGCACCAGCCTATACATCGTTATTCTATCTAAGACATAATCTATTGCGGTTATCATTCGTGCAGTACGTACCTTTCAAATTTACTAGTAAAGGTTGCTCGTGCATAAGCATCAATCATATAACCCTCAAAACCAGCTAACTTCTCGATAAACTGGATGCCCTTTTTCCCCATCGCAAGCGCAGCCGTGGCAAAGCGGTCGGCCTCATAAATGTTTGGACCTATCACGGTGATACTGACGATGTCAAGGAGCGACATGTCCTTGTTATAGGGATCGTAAATATGTTGACCGCGAATGGCAGTGCCAGAGGTAGCAATGCCGCAATTGGTGAGCGCAAGGACTTTCACATTTTCAGTGCGGTTGAACGGATTACGAATACCCACACGCCAGAGCTTACCATCTTTGTGGCCAGAGACCTGGATATCGCCGCCTGCATCAACATAGAAATGACGAAACCCCCATGTTTCCAACATGTGCGCAGCGTTTTGGATCGCCCATCCTTTGACGATGCCCGAGGGATCAACCACGCCATTATGCTGGATGTCGAAGTACCCATCCGTGTCTTTTTTGGTTTGTGCGCTTAAAGCCAGGATAGTTTTCATAGCTTCGCTATACTGTGTCACAGGGAGCTCACCGCGATTTATTTTTGAGATCTCACTCGTGGCTTTGTAGGTACTGAAGGTGTCATCGACAGAGACGAAATAGGCAAACACTTTGTCTAAGGCATCTTGCGTGACAGTGGGCTCCCCAACTTCGATAGTAATAGGCATGCCCATTAGTAGGCGGGTTTGTTTCATCGTTATGCTTTAGCCTGAGTAAGAGCGTCCGAGAGTGATTGTATGAATGCTTGACTTGAATCAGTCGCTCCACTGACGATATCAACGTTGGCACTTTGTGCTTGAATCGCCTCGCTGGTGAGCTGCGGATCGGCATAACTATTGATATCGACTGATCGATTCCGTTCGTTGGGGTATTGTAGAAACTGCACATCGGTTATTTTGCCATTCTGGATGATGGCTTTCACCTGTATCAAGCCCCATTGCGCATCCGCTGCGACTCCCGTATAGGAGCCATCTTTATAGAGAGCACCAGGTACGTTTGTTGTACCAGCAGTACCTGTCGCACTGGGGGCGGTTGGTACAACACTCGTGGAGGCTGGACTGCTTGAAGTGGTCGGCGTATTGGGCAAGAGTGCGACAGAATTCGCGTGGAATATAAAACTATAGAGAATGAAGGAGCCTATAATAAAGGCTGCAATCGTGACTTTTTTCATCGTGTGTTCGATACCCTTTTTCTAAGTCGTGACTACCAAGGCGACCGCCAGTGTCGCCCCTACTATCTCTAAGTATTGTCATTCTGAGCCCGCAGGCGAAGAATCTATTCCTTACGTAGGTATTATTATTGATTGTACAATAGAGTTCTTGGAAAAGAGCCTTGTTTTTGTAAAATATGTGTAAATTTTTGTGAAACACCATGATCTATGTGATATCATTCGGGGGAAGCACCATCAACGGAAAGGGCTATTACTGTATGCTCCAAGTGCGTTTGTTAGCTGAGACGGTGCAACTTGCTCCAGAACAGCATGTGTTGTTTCTCAATTCGGCGGCAAATCCGTTTGTCGCGCTCGCGGTTCAGCACCTTTCCACAGGCGTCGTCATCCTCGCCGAAGATAATATCGCCGCCTTATATACGGCGTTGCATTGTCATTCTGAGCCCGCAGGCGAAGAATCTATTCCTTTTCGGGCCAATTATTCCGTTAATGTGCATAGCCCGCAGGCGTCGCATTGTCATTCTGAGCCCGCAGGCGAAGAATCTATTCCTTTTCGGCCCATCCGATTGCGATCTATTGCCTTTCACGAGTATACGCAACGTGAAGCTGCCGCGACTATGGATGTGGCGATCATGGATTTGCTGTACCAGCCCAACAATGCCTGGATGATGTATGGACTGGAGCTCGCGGCTTACGCCCTCAAAGACGCTGGACGGCTTTATGTGGTGGGGGCGAAAGATCGAGGCATTTTGACAATGGCAAAACGCATGCAAGCCATCTTTGGCAATGTTGAGACACTGACTATCAGCAAAGGGCACCGCGTCGTCTCTTCCCTCGCCTCTAACCGTCAGCAGCATGAACAGCAGCCGAAAAATGGGCTCTCGCGTGAGGTCCTTTTTGCGCAGGGCAAATTGGACGAAGGAACGAGCCTGTTGTTGGAGGTGCTGGAAATGCCTCAGGTGGTGCAACCTACTGACGAGGCACTGGATATTGGGTGTGGTGCCTGCTATCTTGGCTTGCAAATCGCCAATTTAGCACCTCAGGGCGGCGTGACGATGGTAGATGCTAGCCTGTTGACGGTAGCCGTGGCTCAGCGCACCATTGACGCCACTGGTTTGACAAATATACGCGTTTTACCGAGTGATGGGGCACAGGCTGTTTTGGAGCAGCGCTTTGATCTGGTGGTGACGAACCCGCCATTTCACCAAGGCGGCATACAGACGACCGCGATCGCCGAACGCTTCATACGCGAGGCGGCGCAGGTACTGCGACCACGCGGTCGCTTTTATCTGGTGGCAAATCGCTTTCTGAAATACGAACCTGCGCTGCACGCGCACTTCCAGAGGGTGGAAGAGGTCGGAGGAAATACGCGCTTCAAAGTGTTGCGCGCCATGTCGCCCATTCATGCACCGTCCCAACCATGACGCCCACTAGGGACGTCACTACATTTACTATTGTCATTCTGAGTCCGCAGACGAAGAATCTATTCCTTTCAACGTATTTGCCAATAATAAAAGGAGCATGATTTTGCCCACCCCAATCCCGGCGCCATCCCTGGTTCGTTCGCGCCTTACGTTTTCCTGGTTCCTCCTTATTATGGCGAATATATTGTGGGCAGCCAGCTACGTCGCCGCCAAATTTGCCTTACGGGACACAACCGTCAATATCATGCTCGCTTTGCGTATGGCCATCGCGACACTGGTGCTGTTGCCATGGCTCATTGCGCGGCGTAAACAATTACATTTTACGCGCACTGTCATTCCACAATTGCTGCTGCTGGCATTGATTGGCTTTGTCATCAACAAGCTGCTGGAATATGGTGGGCTGGCATTGACCACCGCCTCCGACGTGGCTTTACTCATCACTAGCGAATCCATTTTTACAGCTGCGCTCTCCTGGTTGATCCTGCGCGAGCGTTTCAAGCCACTTGCCGGTTTTGCACTGCTTCTCGGCCTTATTGGCGTCTACCTCATCGTTGAACGAAGTCTCATCCCCAATATTCCCAGTGGTGGCGGCACATGGCGTATTGTTGGTGACTTGCTGGTTATTCTGGCACTGCTGGTAGAAGCATTTTATACCATTCGGGGAAAAGTGCTCCTGCTCAAACATTCACCCTTATTGATCACAGCAGCTTCTATCGTCGTCAGCATGATTTTCTGGACACCGGTTGCCGCGTGGGAGATTGCCTCTCGCGGTTGGCACCCATTGGGTCTGGTGGCATGGCTCAGCATCGCCTGGATGGGAATTATGTCTACCGCTATGGCATACCTGTTCTGGTTCCAGGGGCTTGCCAAGGTGGATGGTTCGGCGGCAGCCTCTACTTTATTTATCCAACCGCTTTTAGGAACCATCCTCGCCATCGTGTTGCTCCACGACCAGCTCACCTACACAACGGTAATTGGCGGTATACTTATTATTGCCAGCGTCTATTTGATTTCCAGGCACTGATCTGCCGCGCAACCACAAGGGTCAATACATCATACGTAATGCCAAATTGTATGGAGTATGAATCGTCTGTAGGGGCCGCTTTAGCGCGCCCATTGCCGATTTATCGGCCCGTCCCGTTTGCCGATAAATCGCGCCCTACGCTTGCTACAATATTATGTGAAAAGAACGAAAGAACAACAGAAAGGGATATTCATGGTCGAGTCACGTATTGACGAGCCGGAAGAGCTGAAAAGCGCGTGGGTCGATGCCGATGGCACTCGCCTGCATTACCTCGCATGGGACCCTGAGCAGAAGGGAGCGCTTTCCGACACGCCAGAAAGCGCGGAAATGATGCAAACTGGCGATGAGATTCCACTGGTAATGTTGCATGGTCTGGGTACTACCGCTGCTGTATGGCGATTAGTGGCACCCTATCTGTGCCGCCACCACCTGATTGTTGCTTTTGATCTACGTGGCCACGGCGAGAGTGATACGCCGGAGAGCGGCTACGATTTTGGCACCGTGGCTGAAGATGTTGTGCAGGGTATGGCGGGGTTGGGGTTAGGCAAAATTGCCCTGGTTGGACACGGCTGGGGGGCCAGGGTTGCGCTGGTGCTGGCTGTACGCCATCCTGCGTTAGTGAGTCACCTGATATTGGTTGATTGTCCGCTGGTTGAGCCAAAACACTGGCCAGGCATGACACGAACGCAGTTTATTCGCCAGAAGCCCGCTCCCGAAATGTATGCTTCACGAGCCGCTTTTCTGAGCGCGACCCAGGACGAGATGAGCGACTTCTGGTCTCCTGCGATAGAGGCTATTTTCCTCACGTTTGTGCGCGAATTACCCGATGGTACATTAGAGGAGCGGCTGCGGCCTGAGCAGCAACGACAAATTCGCCAATCGCTGTGGGAGGAGCAAGCACTACCTTACTTTGGTAAAGTGCGCTGTCCGGTACTGCTGATCCCTGCCGCCGCCCAACCGCTACCAGGAGGTCAGCCACCAGAGAAGTTGGAGAACGCGGCAGAATTTGCTGCCGCCAAGGGCTACATCGCCGCCCAGGTCGCCCGTATTATCCCCAGATGTACGATATTGTGGATGCCAGATACGGCGCACGATATTCACTTGCACCGTCCGCAGCGTCTGGCCAGCGCCATTGCCAGCTTTGTAAGGGAGCAATAATGGGTACAACCCTTTATCTCAATGGAAATATCTATACTATGGATGCCGCCCACCCACGGGCGCAAGCGATGGCAATTGATAGCACGAGCGGCTATCTCACAGCGGTTGGCAGCGACGATGAGGTGCGTCGCGTCGCGGGACAACACGCGGAACTGGTAGACTTACGCGGGAAAACTGTGCTCCCCGGCTTTATCGATGCACACATTCACCTGCTGAGCGCGGCCTATCGCGCCCATTATATTGACACCGCCAACACTGCCAGCGAGGATGAGGCAGCAGCCTTGGTTCGTATACGAGCCAGTTCAACCCCGCCCGGTCGCTGGATTTTAGGAGGGCAGTGGGATAAAAACCTCTGGCCCGGTGAGCACTTTCCGACAAAGGCCGCGCTAGATGCCGCTGCGCCTGACCACCCGGTCGCCCTGTGGAGCAAGGATGGACATCTGCTGTGGGTCAATTCCCTGGCCCTGCAACGAGCCGGTATTCACGCGGAAACGCCTGATCCAGCCGATGGAGCTATTCTACGTAATGGCTCAGGTGAACCAATCGGTATCTTGCAAGAACACGCCGCCACTAACATGGTCTATAGCGTTATTGACAACGCCGCTGACCCAGCTCTGACCCGCCTGCTGGTGCAGGGCATGATAAAAGAATTGCAGAAGAGCGGCATCACCACTATTCACGATATCGAGGATATGGATGCCCTACAGCTCTTCCAGCAACTGCGCGACGAAGGTGAGCTGGGGGTGCGCGTGGAAATGATTTTGCCGCGCAAGAAACTGCCAGAGATACGAGAGCAAGGGTTACAGGCGCATTTTGTCGATGATATGGTACGGCTGGGCGGCATCAAAATCTTTGCCGACGGCACGCTTGGTTCGCAAACTGCCGCTATGCTGGAAGGTTTCGAGGGCAACCCTACCAATCATGGTATCCTCACGCTCTCGGAGCAGGAAATGAATAATACGGTACGCACCGCCGCCGAACTGGGTATCAGTATTGCCATTCACGCCATTGGCGACCGTGCTGCCCATGTCGCGCTCAACGCTATTGAAAAAGCCCAACAGCAATTGGCCGATCACAACGATCCGACACGAGACTTGTCAGCCCTGCGCTATCGCCTTGAACACGTCCAACTCATTACGCCGGAAGACCTGCAGCGTATGCGCCGCCTGGGTGTCGTTGCCTCCGTACAACCTTATCACGCCGTGGCTGATCGAGACATCGCGGAACGCTACTGGGGCAAGCGTCATCGTCGCGCCTATGCCTACCGCACGATGCAACAGATGGGTATTCCCCTCGCGCTCGGTTCGGATGCTCCCGTCGAGGTTTTTGACCCGCTGCGCATCCTCTACGCCGCCACGATGCGTCGCGCTGACACTACGCCCCACAGACCATCATGGCTCCCCGATCAAGCTCTGCCCATCATCGAAGCACTCTGGGGCTATACGCAGGGAGCTGCCTACGCTGGCGCGGAAGAACAACGCAAGGGTTCCCTGACAGTCGGTAAGCTAGGAGACGCGGTCGTGCTGCGCGAGAATATCGTAGATGTACCACAAGAGAAGATGACTGAAAACGGGGTGCAGGCGACGATTCTCGGTGGCAAGATAGTGTATGGAGAGGTATAAAAGGTGGTTCGTGAAATGTAGTGACGCCCCTCGTGGGCGTCAGGTGGTTCGTGAAATGTAGTGACGCCCCTCATGGGCGTCAGGTGGTTCGTGAGCGTAGAGAGCCGATGCATCGGCTCTCTACGCTCACGAAC
>JBBQXY010000056.1:0-30045 GCA_038209195.1 Ktedonobacterales bacterium
CAGGCTTTTAGCCGGATTCGCGGCTATTTGTCCACCTTGCGCAAACAAGGATTCCCCCTTTTGTCGGCTCTGAAGGCGACTCTTTGCGGTCATCCTGTCCTTCCCTCATTTCAGTCATCTCTGCTGACCTGAGCTGTTACATTTATTTGACGTTTGCTGTGTAGGGCCTCATTACTTGTCTGGTTCTATAGTAGAAGATAATCATGTGAGGTGTATTGGAAGAAGATGGGAAAATTCTCATTTGTTTCCAATAGAAAGCCCATAAACCTAAAGTATGCTTGTCACAGAATACGAAACCAGTAGATCGTTAAGAGTCCTTCGCCTCTAGCTTATACAGGCAAGCCTCTCTACTTCGAGCTTATCCGGAAACCTGAATGCCCACCGGTTTCAACATGTAGTGATGCCCCTTGTGAGCATCAGGGGGGTAGGGCATCAGGTCGGTTTTCGAATAAGCTCTTCGAGAATGTATTACGCTATAAAATAGATTGGAAACAACAATGGAAACGAATCCACAAGAAGACGACACCCGCAGCGCAAGGATGCCACAACCTAACCAGTTTTATCAAGGGCGAGATTCCTCCCCACAAGGTGGTTGGCGACCGCAACCCCGTCCTCAACAGACGACCCAGCCGCAGAGCGGAGTAAGGCAACAGCCTAAAAAAGCACCTACTAAGATGCCAAAGGAGCGCGTGCTTTCAATGGCGAACAAGCTCAAGAAAGGGCTCATTATTGCTTCGATCATGGGCTTTGGCCTGTTCGGTGGACTGGCTACATTACACCAGGTTGGTACCACCACAGCCACAGCAACAACGAGTAAGACAACGTCTACTCAGACTTCATCTTCCCAGTCCAGTTCGACCTTTTTGAAGCAAAGTGGTACAACGACAGCTACGAGTACTGCAACGAGCACTGCTACAGCTACTCCTACTGCGACAGCAACAACGGCACCAGTCACTGGCACTAGCACCTCGTAAGTTTTGCGTGCAGTAGCAGACTATGCAAAATTGCTTGCTCATGAAAATACCAAGTGAAAATGTTCGTATCGTTGATCATGTGACCAGTTCATCTTACAATCTTACAAAGGAAACAAACATATGAATACTATATGGGAAACCGTTACCTGGGACATTGCCCGTGCTGGCGGATTCACCGCTTACGTTTTACTCTCACTGGCAGTTGTGGTGGGGCTTGCACTTTCGATACAACTACAATCGCCCAGCCGCTGGCCTCGTTTACTTAATAGCGAATTGCATAACTTCCTGACGCTGCTTAGCACGATCTTCCTTGTTATCCACGTGCTAGCCGCCTGGATTGATCCCTTTACTAACTTTGGGTGGAACGAGATATTCATTCCGTTCGCAAGTCATTATCGTCCCGTGTGGATGGCATTCGGTATTGTAGCCTTGTACCTTGGCATTGCCATCGGAATAAGTACCTGGCTGCGTTCGCAGATCGGCTACAAGTGGTGGAGACGGTTGCATGTGCTGACTCTGGGCATCTATATCATTGCGACCATTCACGGCATTGGCACCGGCAGCGATACCCTGACCTCATGGGCATTGGGCATCTACCTGGTCAGCATCGCCCTCGTTGGTTCACTCCTCTGCCGAAGATTATTGGCTTTGCAGAAAGGCAAGCGCACGAAAACCGTTGCGCATCCTGCCGCTCCCGTGCGCAATAATAACGCCGTTCCCCAGCGCAACCCACGCATGCAGAACAGAACTAGTCAAGCTGCGGTAACGAGCATCGTGGAACAAAATCGGCAAAAAATATCCGTGTGATTTGAGTCGCAATCTTAGAGTTGGTCATTACAATCGAGCCATGAGCGGTGGGTACTATCCCCCACCGCACACGACTGCAACCAACGCTTTAACGCAAAAGTACCCCACTAATCCCATATATCATGAGAATCTTCTCATACACTTCCAATTTAAATTCAATATTACGCTGTTATGCTAAACTATAGTGGAATGAAAATATTTCCGCGCGGAACACATCTGAAGCGGATCAAAGAAGCGTCGCTAAGAAACTTTGTGGCGTTTTTTCTGTGAAAAAAGGAAGGGCGTCATGCATATTCTTGTAGTTGAGGACGAACAGCGCCTGGCGTTTCTGCTACGCCGCGTCTTGTTGGAGGAGCGGCACACCGTTGATCTGGCGCATGATGGACACGCGGGGCTTAATCTGGCCCTCTCTGATACCTATGATGCCATGATCCTTGATCTGATGTTGCCAGGCATCGACGGGCTTGAAGTCTGTCGCCAATTGCGTGCCGAACGCATTATGACACCCGTACTGATGCTCACTGCTCGCGGAGCGGTAGAGGATCGCGTTACTGGTCTCAAAGTAGGGGCCGACGACTATCTCACCAAGCCTTTCGCGATGGAAGAACTCTTGGCACGTGTCAACGCCTTGTTGCGTCGCCGCGACCGTCGTTTTGATGAAGCCCCACAACTTACTGTGGGAGACTTGGCCCTTGACCTCGTGCGGCACGAAGCACGCCGCAGTGGTCGTGTCATCGAGCTCACGGCGAAGGAATTTGCGCTGCTGGAGTACATGATGCGCCATCCGGGGCAGGTGCTCACGCGTACGCAGATCATCGATGCGGTTTGGCGTTACGATCTGGAAGCCCTCTCCAATGTCGTAGATATTTACATCCACTACCTGCGCGACAAGATTGACCAGGGCTTTCCACACCCACTCATTAAGACGGTACGCGGCGTCGGTTATAAAATTGAAGCCTAGCATAGATAAGAAGGAGCAGTGGTATGAACTGGCGAAAATTAGCCTCGGTCGTAGGCTATCCAGGCAGAGAGCGTCGCACACCAGAGGCGGGAGCGTCCTTGTTTCAGGGCCTGCGCATTCGCCTGACTCTCTGGTACTGTGGGGTCATGGGTGCAGCCCTGGTGCTGTTCGGCTTCTCACTGTATTTTGGAACCCAATACTATCTGCTGACTCCCATCATGGATGATGCTGCCGGGCATGCCCATGCCCATGTGCAGCAGTGGCTAATGAAAACGCCATACAGCGATGCCTGTCCGTTGCTCGAGTCCTTTGGCCCACCAGGTCAATTTGGCCCGCCCTCAGGTCAGCCTTTCGCCATGTCCGAGATCGTTGTTTGCTACGATCAGAATGGCTCTTTGCCGTCCAACGAAAATACCACTGGACTTCCCTCTGCCTTTCTCAACAATAACCTTGTGAAGGAAGCTTTACAAAAGGGCACATTCGTTGACGATACTGTCAATGGAGGAGGCATGCTTGGCTCAATCTACCGCTGTGCGATTGTAGTTCCAAACTCAACGGGAAGTGGCTACGCGGGCGTCGTGTTGATTGGTGAATCGATTCAGCCGCAGGAATCCGCGCTCTCGTTGCTGCTCACACTTCTTCTAAGCATCGGGGGAATGGCACTGCTCGGAGCAGCATTGGGCGGGTTGTTCCTCTCGAATCGAGCCCTGGCTCCGGCCCGACTGGCCTGGGCCAACCAACAGCGCTTCATCGCCGATGCATCGCACGAATTGCGCACGCCGTTGACGTTGCTCCGTGCGGATGCCGAAGTACTGTTGCGCGGTCGTCAGCGTCTGGAAGAAGAAGATGCCATGCTGCTAGAGGACATCGTTGCCGAATCTAGTCATATGGCGCACATCTCAAACAACCTGCTGATGCTCGCTCGGCTGGACAATACTCCTGCCCATCGAGACCACGAAGTAATCAGCTTGGCGGAACTGGCTCAACAGGGAATGCGTCGCGTACAATCAATGGCCGAACAGCATGACATCACCGTCCAGGTTGAACATAGTGACGATCCCTACGTCATTGGGGATCCGATGCAGCTTGAGCAGGTAGTGCTGATTCTGCTCGACAATGCTATCAAATATAATCGACAGGGTGGTCGTGTCACGCTACGTACCTCGGTGCGCGCTGAACAGGCCATTTTGGAGGTGTCTGACACTGGGGTCGGCATTACCACTGAAAATCTAGCTCACCTGGGCGAACGCTTTTACCGGGTGGACAAGGCTCGTTCGCGCGAGGCCGGCGGCACCGGACTTGGTCTCTCCATTGCACAGCGCATTGCAGTCCTACACGGTGGGCAGCTCACACTCTCCAGCATTCCAGAGCAAGGCACGACCGCGACCCTCACCTTGCCCCTAGCCTCAGGCACACAGCCTGACAACCAACAAGAGGAAGCAGGAACTATGTCATCGCTACCAGAACAAATGGTTTGAACATCTATGTTTGCACTTCCCGCGACACCCTTCCTACTGCTCCGACACCATCATGCGTCAAAGCAGGGATGCAAGGGGCGGCAGCCCCTTGACTGGGTTCTAGGGCTGTGCCCTAGCTTTCCCTTCTCCCTCCCGCCGCCGCAGGCGGCCAATCAAATGAGGAGTGTCAAAGCAAGCAGGGTTGCAAGGGGCGGCAGCCCCTTGACTGGGTTCTAGGGCTGTGCCCTAGTTTTCCCTTCTCCCTCCCGCCGCCGAAGGCGGCCAATCATTCTATCAAGAAAGTTAATGACATCACAAAGATATAAGGAGAACACATGAAAAAACGGAATATTTTGCTGGCTGGAATCGGCCTTGTCCTCGTCATAATCATAGCCAGCGTCCTCTACACAGCACATTTCGCCAGTGCCGTTAGCCAAACCCAAACCCATGTCGCGTCGGGAGCTATTACCGTCACGGCAACTGGGACGCCCATTCCCTCATCCGAACTGCAAACCTTTCAGATCGTACCCGCTCAGAGCACAGCATCCTACAGTGTGTACGAAAATCTGGTCTTTGAAAATAAACCGAATAATGATGCAATTGGCACCACGCATTCGGTTCAGGGCAGTTTCGGTATAAAAACTGGTACATCGCCACTCGTCGCAAGTATGAAAATTCAGGTCGACTTGAGGACATTACAAACAGATTCGTCAAGGCGCGATCACTACGTGCAACAAAATGCCCTGCAAACAGACAGCTATCCCTACGCGACCTTCGTCTCGGTCACAACACAGGGCCTTCCCGCAACCTATACCGACGGACAAACGGTTCATTTCCAACTCATCGGCAACCTGACGATGCACGGCAAAACCAATAAAGAAGCCTTCGACGTGCAAGGCAAGGTCGTAGGCAAGACCATCACGGGTACGGCGACCAGCACCATCTACATGACAGATTTCGGTATTCAGCCGCCAAATCTGGCCAACATCGCCATTGCACAAAATAAAGTAGTCATCACCATCAACTTTACAGCGACCGCGCCATAACATGGTAAGGCAAGTTTCAATAGGGACGAATGGTGCTCGACCGTTTGACCAGTCACCCTGAGCGCAGCATTGTCACCCTGAGCGCAGCATTGTCATTCTGAGCGCAGCATTGTCATTCTGAGCGCAGCGAAGAATCTCCGTGCCACGCGAGAGGCTTCGCTGCGCTATCTGGAACGAATCACCTCGTTCAAGTCGCGACCCAGGTCTTTCAATAAAATCATCGCTGCATTTCGGCCTGGCCCGCCTGTGACCGATCCTCCCGGATGGGTCGTGGCACCCGTCTGGTATAGCCCTGGAATAGGCATGCGATGTTGCGCATATCCTGGCACTGGTCGCAGTGTTTCTGTTTGGGCAGGACTCAAATCTCCACCATGGCAACTGCCGTGCCAGTTATGCCGATTGTAGCGTTCCAGGTCCAAGGGGCTGCGTACCTCTGTGGCCAGTATGTTGTCTGGGGTCATATTGGGAGCATACTTGCGCAGCTCTGCCAGGTTTTTGGCGGCGACCTCGTCCTTTATCTCATCCCAGTGTTCAGGCCCTTCGCGCAGCTCATATGGCTGTTGGCTGATCACTTTGACTAAGTGTTTGCCATCAGGTGCTCTGCCAGAGTCTTCTACGCTTGGCGTCAATACGAGCAATACAGGCTGATCCATAGCTACCGTGCCGTGCAGGAAGTTATTTCCCATGCCTAATTGACACTCCGCAGTTTGTGCCACACCGGCACCCACTAACGAGAGTGTTCCCCCTTCAACGGTGAATTTTGGTGCTTCATTCGTGGCATAATGCGCTACGAACATGCCTCGACCAGCTTTGTACGTCTCGACCCCGTAAAGGAATGCGTCCCCCCAAGCCTCTTTGGGAGCCATATCTACTAGTTGCTTGACGTGGATAGTGGAGACGACTGCCCGTCTCGCCCTGTATTGTTCCCCTGCTTCAGTTTCAACGCCCACGCAGCGTCCACCTTCGAGCAGTAACCTCTGAACTGGCTTATTCGTCAAGATGGTTCCACCATATGCTTCGACGATGCGTTGTAATGCTTGTGGAAGACTGCCTGACCCTCCCTTGGGAATAGCCCAACCGTTACGTTGGCGACCTGCAACAAACGAATAGGCCAGCGTTCCTGTACCGGGACGCTCCCCAGGCTGCAAAGTACCCTCTGCGAACCAGAGCATCCAAGATTTTACATGCCAGTCTTCAAATGCCGCATCAATGATATCCCAGGCCGACAGTGCCTGGCGGCGTAACCACATAGCTCCCTGTGGATGCGCTGCCAGTTCCTGGTAGAGGGAAGGGTCGCTCCCAGCAGGAGTATAGCGTATTCTATTGAAAATGGGCGCGATACTGCTCCAATCGGCGATCATCTTGCGATACGTTTCAGCATCTTTGCGCGAGAATTTGGCGATGCCTTCGCAGGTGCGGTCTATATCCATCCACTGGGTAATAGCCGTGCCATCCGGGAAGACGACATGAGAGACGGGATCGGCTTTGATATATTCCAAGCCATAGTCAGCCAGCGGCAGTTCCTGCTTGCTCCAGATCGGGCTTTGCATAAATATTGCATGTGTAGTTGAGCATGTATCATGCAGAAAACCTGGCAATGTCAGTTCCTCGGTCATCGTATCTCCGCCGATAACAGGCCGCGCCTCCAATACCAGGCAGGAATATCCCGCCATACCCAGATAGGCGGCCGTAACCAGGCTATTATGCCCTGCTCCAGCGATGACGATATCAAATTGTTCTGCCATCCTTGTCTCCTTTGGTGAAAATAGCTAATAGTGATTTCCTCTATCGGTATCTGCTTGAGCTTCATTCTTCCACTATTTGAGATTGAGCAAGAATACCTTGCTGTGCAGCATGCACCAGTGTCCAGATTTTCTCTGGCCTGAGTGGCATATCTATCGTTTTAATGCCAAGTGGTGCGAGTGCATCCAGGACGGCATTCACAATAGCAGGTGGTGCGCCAATGCAACCCGATTCGCCCACACCCTTCGCCCCTAGCGGATTATACGGCGAAGGCGTCTCAATAAAATCAGTCACAAAATCAGGTACCATCCCCGCGTTTGGCATAGCATAATCCATCAAACTGCCACTGAGTAGCTGCCCTCCCGCGTCATAGATAACCTCTTCATAGAGAGCTTGACTGATGCCCTGCGCCAGCGACCCATGTATCTGCGCCTCGACCAGATAGTGGTTGAGCACACGTCCACAGTCATCCACCGCGACATATGTGGGGATGTGTATCTCGCCAGTTTCCGTATCGATCTCGACGATGGCAAGATGTGTACCCGAAGAGTATGTAGCACCGGGCGCACTGAAAGCGTGCCAGGCCGCCAGTCCTTCAATCGCTGTACCATTCGCCGGATTAGGAGCTTCACGGGCGATGAGTTCTGGCTGCTCTTCAACCATGAGGGCAAGTTTACCGATTGACACACTGCGCGTTGGCGTACCGCGCACGACAACCTGTCCCTTCTCAACGACGAGGTCGGCCGGTGCGGCTTCCAAAACACTGGCTGCCAGCAACAGTGCTTTTTCTTTCACTGCTTCCGTTGCCAAATGAATGGCTGATCCTGCTATCTGGGTGGTACGGCTACTATACGTGCCAAGACTATAGCCGGGCAGGTCGCTATTATTCATCCGAACTTCTATTTGATCTGCTGGCATATCCATAACGGTCGCTGCAATTTGGGCCAAAGCTGTAAAATGGCCTTGCCCATTGTGGGCGACACCGCACTGCACAAGCACCGTACCATCGCGGCGTATGCGCACAGTCGCCGCTTCAAGTGGTGTATTGCCCCTGGGTGGAGCAGCATCGCCTGATAGTTCGATAAAAGAAGCGAGACCAATCCCGAGGAGTTTGGCGTTAGCAGTAGCGCGGTAGTGTTGTTGTTTGGCACGCCAATCCGCGTAATTCCCTATTGCCAGGGCCCGCTCCAGCGCAGCTATATAATTGCCGCTATCATACACAATACCGGTCACTGTGGTATGGGGGAAATCGTGTGGCGCGATAAAATTGCGGCGACGCACCTCTGCTGGATCAAGCTCCAGTTCTTGGGCAATCCTATCCATCGTGCGTTCGATGATGTAGGCCGCTTCTGGTCGTCCGGCGCCACGATAAGGTGCGGTCGTCGCTTTGTTGGTGAAAACACCTACCATCTGGCTTTCTACCGCCTGCACCTTATATGGACCACAGAGCATTGAAGGGATGCGACCGGGTATCATTGCCGTCGCATAGGTAAGAAATGCCCCCAGATCAGCGACCGAGTTGACGCGCAACCCAAGCAATGTACCGTCATGCTGAAATGCAGCCTCAACGTTACTTATCTGGCCTCGTCCCTGTGATTGAGCGCGCAAATTTTCAGTACGTTGCTCGATCCACTTAACTGGTCGCCCTAATTTTACAGCCAGTAATGCCGCGATGATCTCCTCGCCCAGAAAGTTGGATTTAGCTCCAAAGGCACCTCCCACATCAGCATTGTAGACATGAATATGGCTGCGCTCAATACCCAAATATGTTGCTAGCGTTTCTTTTGCGCGGAAGACCGATTGTGTCGATAGCCAGGCAGACAGTTCGTTGCTGGATTGGTCGAAGCCGAAGAGACAGGCTCGTGCTTCAAGCGAGCTTGGAGCAAGCCTCTGGTTGACGAGTCGCAGGTGGAGTGTGTGATCAGCGTGTGCAAAAGCGGCTTCTATATCGCCATCTCTGAGATGTTGGCTAAAAGCAATATTGGAGTCAAGTTCATCATAGAGACGAGGCGCGTCTGCGTCTAGCGCAGCTTCTGGCTCTATCACCGCGGGCAGCACATCATAATCAATCTCAACCAGATCAAGCGCATCCTCCGCGCTGGCAAGGCTCTCGGCTAAAATAACCGCTACCGGGTCTCCCACATAGCGCACACGTCCCACCGCAAGCGGACGGCGTATCGGCTTCCTCAATCCCGCCACCGGGATCGTCTCTAATGTGGGCATGCCACCTACCAGTTCAGCACCTTCAAAGGCCGCGAAGACCCCCGGCAAAGTTCGTGCCGCGTTAAGTTGGATCTTTGTTATCTGCGCGTGAGCATACATGCTGCGTACCACAACCATATGCAGTACCAACCCCCGCTCTGGGAGAAGCCTTCGATCATCAACATAATGAGCTTGACCAGTGAGTGACCCGTAATCTTCTCTACGGCGTTCAAACTTCGCCATATGCATACGCTCTTTCACGCTGTTCTACCTGCTTCTCTCTGCTTGATCTTCTCGGCAACATTCGCGCTGAAAACATTGTCTATTCATCATACCATCTAAACCTTGCAAAGTCAATTCTAGTACCATCTGGGCAAAAAAATCAAATGTCGCTCAGTGTTATAAATATGTGAATGCGCTTCTATACACGCTCTACAGCAGGCTCTCCTCTTGCGTTCACCCCGAAAATTACCCAAAAACCTGAATGCCAGTCCAAAATCCTTGACTTATAAAAATAAGTTTGGTATGATCATAGGGCAATCCTATCACAAGAATTTTACTCACCAATTCTGAGTAGAGTGACGCCCAAGGAAAATCAAAATATGTACGCTCCAATTCATTCGGCTAAGGTATTTGAGCGTGTAGCTGAGCAGATTGAAAAACGCATTCTTGATGGTGAACTGCAAAAAGGTGATCGTTTACCGACTGAACGTGAACTTGCTGATCAGTTTCAAGTTAGCCGAACGGCGGTGCGTGAAGCAATGAAAATTCTTGCGCAGAAGGGGCTCGTCGACATGCGTCCCGGTAGAGGGACTATTGTTATAGATGGCGCAAGCGCGGCTATGCAAAACTCCATTGGCCTGATGATGAAATTGAAGTTAGGCGCGATTGGTGGCTCAGATAGTCTCGTCGAGTTTCGCACCATTCTTGAGATTGAGATTGCCGCCTTGGCCGCTGCCCGCACGACAGAAAACGAAATTTCAGTCATGCGTTCGGCCATAGCAGCGATGGACGAAAGCTTGAACGATGCAGATGCATTCATTGCTGCCGATAATAACTTTCATGAGGCCTTGGCCCAGGCGACACAGAATGCTCTCATTATTATCTTGATTAATTCTATTGTGAGCCTGCTCAGCGAGCAGCGCAAACAGATATTTGATGTTGAAGGTGGTCCCCAGCGCGGGCAAATCCATCACAGGCGCATTCTTGAAAGCGTTATCAGGCGCGATCCTGAAGCTGCTCGAGCGGCAATGCGTTCTCACCTACAACAGGTTCGTGACGACGTAAACGCTGCTACCGAGAAAAAAGGGTAGTTGTCCAATATTTTCCGCTTCATCCACTTGGAGGTAGTTATGGCTAAGCTAGGATTTATCGGATTAGGAGCTATGGGCGGTCGTGTTACCAAGCGACTCCTCGATGCTGGTCACACAGTTACTGGCTATAATCGCACAAAGGCCAAAGCGCAGTGGCTCCTCGATGCTGGTTTGCTCTGGGGCGAATCCCCCCGCGCCGTTGCAGAAGCCGCAGATGTAGTCTTCACCATGGTCACGAATACAGCGGTACTGCACGAAGTATTCGAAGGCCCGGACGGCATACTGGCGGGTCTAGACAAAGATAAAATCTATGTTGACATGAGTACTGTCAGCCCCGCGGCTTCGCGCCACCTTTCAAAGAAAGTAGCTGCCAAAGGTGCAAGCATGCTCGATTCGCCCGTTTCTGGCAGCGTTATCACGCTCGAGCAGGGCAATCTCTCGCTGATGGTGGGCGGAGATGAGGCCGTTTTTGAACAGGTTAAACCTATTTTACTCGCCATCGGCCCCAAAGTGAATTACGTAGGCGAAAATGGCAAAGCCTTGCTGATGAAAATTGCCATCAACCTTAACTTGCAAGTACAACTCATGGGCTTTTACGAAGGTCTGCTCCTGGCGGTGAAAGGCGGCATCCCGATTGAGACCGCGCTCGAAGTGATGCTCAACAGTGTCATCGCCTCACCTTCTCTCAAGTATCGCACTCCTTTCATCCTCAATATGCCAGAAGAAGCCTGGTTCAATGTGAACATGATGCAGAAAGACATGCTTCTGGCGGAGGAACTCGGTAGAGAACTCAATGTCGCTCTTCCAACTGTCGCGCTCAGTAATCAAATCCTCACCTCGGCTCGTGCTATGGGCCTCGCAAAGCAGGATTTTGCTATTGTATATAAGGTTTTAGCCAGTATGTCTGGTATGGACGTGTAACTCTCTGGAGAAGTAAATGTTACAACCCGAAACATCCAACTCCTTCGATGCAGAGGCATCTTCAGGCGATGGAGGGCAAGCTCATTGGTTGCTGTTGTACGAGCAAATGCTGAAAATCCGTATTTTTGAAGAGCACGTCAACCAACTCTATCTCACTGCCAAAATGCCTGGCCTGGCCCACCTCTACATTGGGGAAGAAGCTATTGCAGTCGGCGTGTGTCAGGCGTTGCGGCGCGACGACTACATTACAAGCACCCATCGCGGGCACGGACACTGCCTGGCAAAAGGAGCCTCGGTTGACCGTATGTTCGCTGAACTCCTCGGGAAAGCTGCTGGCTACTGTCATGGCAAGGGTGGTTCAATGCATATTGCCGATCAAGATACGGGTAATCTCGGTGCCAATGCCATTGTAGGTGGGAGCGCGGGTATTGCCACTGGCTCGGCTATGTCAAGCAAGATGCGCGGTACCGACCAGGTAACGGTTTGCTTCTTTGGTGATGGTGCGCTCGGTCAGGGAGCATTGTACGAAGTGATGAATATTGCTTCACTGTGGAAACTCCCCATCATCTACCTCTGTGAGAACAATCTCTATAACGAATACACCCATTATTCCGAGACTACCGCCGGTGAAATCGTCAATAGAGCTAAAGCCTTTGGCATTCCTGCTGAACAAGTGGATGGTCAGGATATTCGCATTATTTACGCTACTGCACAACGTATGGTTGCGCGCGCTCGTCGCGGCGAGGGACCAAGTTTTATGCTCTGCGATACCTACCGTTATCATGGGCACCATGTCGGTGATATTCAGCGCGCCTACTACCGCTCCAAAGAAGAGGAAGAGCATTGGAAGACCAACCGCGACCCATTGCTTCTGCTTGAAGCGTGGCTCATCGAACAGAAAATGGCTGACAGCCAGACATTTAAGCAGATCGAGCAACAGGTACAAGCCGAAATCGCAGCGGGAGAACAATTTGCTCTTGACACTCCCTATCCAGATCCAAGCGAGGTTGATAAAGATGTCTATGCTTAGTGATACCGCGACAACTCGAACGGGGCAGGGCGTGCGCGTGCTAACGCTTGGTCAGGCTGTTCGTGAGGCCATAGCCGAAGAAATGCGCCGCGACCCGCGTGTCTTCATCATGGGCGAGGATGTAGCCGAGGCTGGCACGCCGTTCAAGGTACTCTCCGGTCTGGTTGAGGAGTTTGGCACCTCGCGTGTCATCGATACCCCCATTTCTGAAGCAGGGATCACCGGATTGGGTGTAGGCGGAGCGATGACCGGCATGCGCCCCATTGTCGATATCATGTTTGGCGATTTTATTGCTCTGGCTATGGATCAGATCGTAAACCAAGCTGCCAAAGTCCATTATATGTCTGGCGGTAAACTCAAAGTGCCGCTTGTTGTGCGTACTACTATGGGTGCCACACGTCGTACCGCAGCTCAACACAGCCAGAGCCTCCATGCCTGGGTCAGTCATGTCCCCGGTTTGAAGGTCGTGCTGCCATCGACTCCCTACGACGCAAAAGGGCTACTGAAAACGGCTATTCGCGATGAGAACCCCGTCATCTTTTTTGAAGACAAAATGATGTACCAGCTTAAAGGACCTGTTCCCGAGGAAGATTACACCATACCCTTTGGCGTCGCAGATATTAAACGCACGGGCACTGATATAACCCTTGTAGCCACAAGTAGCATGGTACAGATCGCTTTGGAAGCGGCAGAGCAATTGGCAGCCATTGGTATCAGTGCTGAAGTGATCGACCCTCGTACTACTTTTCCACTCGATAAACAGGCCATGATCGAATCAGCGAAGAAAACCAGCCGCGCCATTGTCATTGATGAAGGCTACGAACGCTATGGCGTGACGGCTGAAATCGCCGCGGTAATCGCCGATGGAGCTTTTTACTACCTTGACGCCCCGGTTAAACGTATGGGCGCTTTGGATGTACCAGTGCCATTCTCGCCCACTCTGGAAGATGTGACCGTTCCCACTGCCACCACCGTTATGGATCTCGCAAAAACCTTGTGTGGACGCGTCTAATTACGTTTGACAAAACTTTCCAATGAAGGAGAATAGTCATGGCGATCAAAACGTATGGTTTGATGGGTGTCGACTGGGAAGAGCGCGTAAACTTTGAACGCCTCCGGACAGAACGCCTTTCCCGCATCAAACAATTACTCAAAGAGTCGGAGATGGGTGCATTACTCTGTTTCGACATGAACAATATTCGCTACATCACCGCTACCCATATCGGTACTTGGGCTATGGATAAACTGGCTCGCTTCTCACTGTTGCCGCAGGACGACGAGCCTATCATGTGGGACTTTGGTTCAGCAGCGCGGCACCATCAACTGTATTGCCCGTGGCTGGGAGAAC
This sequence comes from Ktedonobacterales bacterium, assembly GCA_038209195.1. Classification (GTDB taxonomy): domain Bacteria; phylum Chloroflexota; class Ktedonobacteria; order Ktedonobacterales; family Ktedonobacteraceae; genus JBBQXY01. The sequence continues at coordinate 13,803 of JBBQXY010000056.1, forward strand.
GTTCCCGCGCTGGCATTTCTACCCAACGTGGTGCCATGTCACCCGAATCCGGTCGCGCCGAAGATGTAGCAAGAAAGATTCGTATCGAACTAGAGGAACGCGGCTTACTTCACGAGCCCATTGGCGTCGATGTCATCGAACTACCGGTGCTTTTCGCACTGCAAGCCGAAGGCATCAAAGTCGTTGATGGGCAACAGCTCATGCAACAGGCCCGTTTACTCAAGACCCAGGATGAAATCACCTTGCTGGCCACCGCTTGTATGATGGTAGATGCCGCCTATGATGAACTCTACCGTGCCTTGCGCCCTGGATTACGCGAAAACGAGTGTGTTGGACTGGTCAGCAAGGTGCTCTATGACCTCGGTTCGGAGCATGTCGAAGGCGTCAATGCCATTTCAGGCGAACGCTGTAGCCCCCATCCACATGTGTACACCGATCGCGCCTTACGCCCTGGCGACCCAGCATATTTCGATATCCTGCATAGTTACAACGGCTATCGCACCTGCTACTACCGCACCTTTGCTGTGGGCAGCGCTTCGCAATCTCAGGTCGATGCGTACACCCGCTGCCGCGATATATTAGATCGCGCCATCGCAGCCATTAAGCCTGGAGTAACCACCGCTGACGTAGTGAAGCTATGGCCAAAAGCGGAAGAATTCGGCTTCCCCAATGAAGAGGCAGCCTTCGCACTCCAATATGGACACGGCGTAGGCCTTTCGATCTGGGAAAAACCCATTTTCAGCCGCCTGGTCTCACTTGACCACCCCGAAGTGATTAAAGAAGGCATGGTCTTTGCCCTGGAAACCTTCTGGCCCGCTTCCGACGGTTGGTCGGCTGCCCGTATCGAAGAACAATTAATCGTCACAAAGAACGGTTGCGAGGTCATCACTCGTTTCCCAGCAGAGAAATTACTGGTAGCAGGGGTTCGCTATTACACCGTCGATGGCCCTTTGTCTACAACACGCGAATCCCAATCCAATTTAAATGCCCTATAGGGGTGCAATTATGGGCTTTGAGAAACCCCCTCCTGGATATCCGTAGGGCGCGATTTATCGCCGCCACCGCCGCACCCTGCCTGGGGGACAGGTAATAATCGGCCCGTCCTAGTAGCAGGATATCCGGGATCGTTAGTTAAAGCTCATCATTACACCCAAATTCAAATACATCAAGCATCCATTCTAATAGGAGACCGACAATGGCGAAAGATGTCATCCTTCCAGCACTGGGGATGTCACAAGACACAGGCAAGATTTTGCAGTGGCTCAAGGCGGAGGGCGAACAAGTGGTGAAAGGTGAAGCCCTGGTTGAAATCGAGACCGACAAAGCAACCACGGAGCTCGAAGCACCCATTGATGGTGTGCTTGCCCAAATAGCGGCCTCTGTTGGCGACGATGTCCCTGTGGGCCAGGTTATTGCGGTCATTCTCGCGCCCGGAGAAGTGCCAGTGAAGAAGGTTGCCAGCAAACTGGATGCTGCAACCTCTCCATGGCCAGCACAACCTGCAATGCCAGCACAGCCAATACCTGCGTTTGCATCAACATCCCAGACGGCAACAAATGCGATCGCTGCTAGTCCCGCCAGTGCCCTGGCATCGCGTATCGCTGCCGAACACCATCTGGATCTGAGTCTGATCAAGTCAGCAGGCAAACGTATTCAGAAAGCAGATGTGCTTACGTACCTGCAAAACCAGTCAATGGCTACAGCTACTATACCATCCACCGCGCTGAGCATGGCTTCGCCCAAAGCACGTCGCCTCGCTCGTGAGCATGGGCAGGACCTTGCAGCCATACAAGGTCATGGCCCTGGTGGGGCGGTATTGGCGGCGGATGTCTTAGCGGCATTAGTGGCAACTTCTCCCATGCCTACAGAAGTTCCCAACTTGACTCCGCTGCCAGAGCAGACTGTAGCTATGACAAATGGCACAAGCAACTTGTCAGTAAGCAACAACTGGCGTATTATGGCAGAGCGTACAACACAAAGTTGGACCAATGTGCCTCACTTTTATCTTGTACGTGAAGTCAATGCGAGCCGACTGGTCGCCTGGCGTTCACAAATTCTACAGCAATCCAGTGCTAAAGTGACATATACTGATCTGCTCGTTAAAATTACAGCAACCGCTTTACGCGCCCATCCCCGCCTGAATGCGTCGTGGCAGACAGGCAAAATAGCACTGAAACCAGCCATACATGTTGGCTTGGCGGTCGCAATTGAAGAAGGATTAGTTGTTCCCGTAATTCACCACGCGGATACACTTAGCCTTACCGAGATTGCGCAGCAGCGTGTGGAATTAGTTGCAAAAGCCCAGTCAGGAAAACTTGGACTACAGGATATCAGTGAGGGTACTTTCACGATCAGCAATCTTGGCATGTACCATGTCGATGCTTTCAATGCCATTATCAATCAGCCACAGTCGGCTATTTTAGCCGTGGGAAGCATAACCGATCGTGTGGTACCCGTTCATGGTCAGCCTGCAGTCCAACCTATGATGGTACTTACCCTCTCCTGTGATCATCGTGTCGTCGATGGCGCGCGGGGAGCCCAGTTTCTGGATAGCGTCGCAAACCTCATCCAGGAGCCGTTAGGACTTTTATTGTAGGACAACATGACACGCTTCATGTGACAAGCGGGGATGCAAGGGGCAGCGGCCCCTTGACTGGCACCCTGTCCGCACCCTGTCTGGGGGACAGGTAATACAGGTAATAGGGCTGTGCCCTAGTCCAACCTCTCTTGACAAGTGGGGATGCAAGGGGCAGCCGCCCCTTGACGGGGTTCTAGGGCTGCGCCCTAGTCTCCCTCTCTTCCCGCCGCCGAAGGCGGCCTGACAATTGAAGAGTGTCAAAGCACCACTGGTGTGAAGAAATCAGGAGTAACTTTGCGAGTTACTCTATAGTAAAGCAGTGACTGCAAAAGTCACGCTTTGTTTGTAGGAGGACATTCATGAGAAAACGATCTTCCTTATGGAAAACACGCTATTTGAAAAGCATTCTTGGACTGATAACCATGCTTTTCATACTCACTGCCTGTGGAGGAACCACTCCGCCAGCAAATGGCACAACAAATCAGCCCACAACACCTATTAAGATTGGTATTTCCTTATCGCTTTCTGGCGACTTCTCAGCCGACGGCTTGGCATTTCAACAGGGCTATAAATTGTGGGCTGCAACCGTCAACAAAAACGGTGGCATACTCGGTCGTCAGGTACAATTGGACATCCTCTCTGACGCCAGCAGTACCACACAGATTGTTACCAACTACCAGAAACTGATTACAGTTGATCATTGTGATCTGGTCTTTGGACCCTTCTCCACACTGCTGACTAAGGCGGCATCAGTTGTTGCCAATCGTTATGGTTATGCCTTCCCTGAAGGTGCTGGCGGCGGTCCCTCAGTTTTCACTCAGGGATTGCACAACTTATTCGACGTTTCTGCCCCTGTTGCTAATCTCTTAGTCAGCTTTACACAGTATCTCTTGTCCTTACCGCCAGCGCAGCGTCCAACCACAGCGGCCTATGCTACCCAGGATGATCCATTTACCCAGCCTCAGGTAGATACCGCGAGAAAACTCCTGGAACAGGGCGGCGTCAGAACGGTTTCCTATCAGGTCTATCCAGCAGAAACCACCGACTACACTCCCATTGCGCAAAAAATGGTTTCCTCTGGCGCACAGGTCATTGTGACTGGCACCTTGTTGCCTGATATCGTCGCCTATATCCAGGCCTTCAAGCAACAACATTACAATCCAAAGGCTATTATTGCTACAGCAGGACCGGATCAAGGATCGCAATTTACCAAAGCTATTGGTGGCGCAACAACCGCTGAGGGCGTATTCGTTCCCAACGGCGGCTGGTACCCATCGATCAATACCTTCCAAAACGCGCAAATGGTGAAAGACTTCCTGGCACAGTATGGCGGCACCGCCGATGCCATTAGTTCCGATGTCGCCGAAGCTTTCTCTGTAGGACAGACCATACAGCAGGCGGCAGCCAAAATTAACAGCATCGATAACGCAAAATTGATTGCTGAACTCCATACTGGCGATACCTTCCAGACTGTCCAGGGACCAGTGAAGTTTGACAGTACAGGGCAAAATGTTCTTGCAACCGGCTACCTGTTCCAATGGCAGAAGCAAGCGTTGGTCTCGGTGTATCCTGCAGCGCAAGCGTCAACCCCCCCTGAGTATCCTAAGCCAAATTGGCCCTAACCTTTCGTAGAACATACTTGTACTCTGTTGATCTTCATGTGACAAGCGGGGATGCAAGGGGCAACCCCCCCTTGACTGGGTTCTAGGGCTGTGCCCTAGTCTCCTCTCCCTGCCGCCGTAGGCGGCAATTCAAATGAAGGGAAACAAAGCATTAGGCATCATTGCCAAGTATGCTTGCTGCCAGTAACATGGCAGCAGGTACCGTAGCACTTCTCTTTGAAGGTAGGGGTGCAATTCATTTAGTATGGTAGGGGTGCAATACAATGCACCCCGGTAGTGCTTGTAGTTATTACATTTCTATGCCGGAAAAGAGGACTGATCGTGGGAATCATTCTTGATGCAATCATTACTGGCATCCTCACAGGCGGCGTCTATGCCTTGATGGCATCAGGGCTGACACTGGTGTTCGGAGTCATGGATATCATTAACGTCGGCCAGGGAGCCCTAGTCATTCTGGGTGCTTACCTCAGCTATACCCTGGAACAATACTTACACATCGACTTGTTTCTGGGCTTGCTCATTACCCTGCCACTCATGTTTGTACTGGGCATGACCATCGAGTGGCTCTTCATTCGCCCGATAAAACGTGATCGCACCATGCTCTCCATTCTGGTGACCTATGGCGTAGCTCTGATCATCGAAGGTGTGCTCAATCTCATTTTCACAGCCAACAATGTGAAATTGCAGGCCTGGTATGTAACGGCATCCTTTCAAGTGGGAGACTTCTACCTTTCCTATATCTATGTATTTGGCTTCCTCTTAGCTGTTATCCTCTTGGGCGGACTTTACCTGCTGCTCTATCGCACCAAATTTGGTCATAGTTTACGGGCCTCCATGCAGAATCGCACAGCAGCCGAGCTCATCGGTATCAACATAGAACGGGTTTCAGCCATCACCTTTGGTATTGGCATTGCCCTGGCTGCCGCTGGCGGTATGGCCTTTGGCGCCACGAACGCCTTCAACGCCGGAAGCTCATACGACCTTATCTCACGGCTGTTGGCCATCATCATCTTCGGAGGTATGGGCAGCTTATCGGGTGCGTTGATCGCATCTGTAGGTATGCTTGTCATTGAAGATGTTACTGCGGTAGTCTGGTCGCCTGTTTGGGCCAGTACGGTCTTTTTCATCCTACTAGTAGTCATCCTACTGGTTCGTCCACAAGGCTTGTTCGGGCAGTTGGAAGGTAGAAAACAATGAAAATAGCTAAATCAGTTGGCCTACTACTCTTAATTGTAATAGCTATTGCATTTCCATTGGTGTTTACCAATCCGGCTGTGACCACTATTGCAGTTTTTACACTCATTTTTGCTGCCGCCGTAACAGGATGGAATGTCTTTTCGGGGTATACGGGCTATATCGCCTTGGGCCATGCTGCTTACTTCGGCCTGGGTGCTTATGCGCTAGCACTCATGTGCCAGGATTGGCATATCCCTGGAGGCTATATCCCCTTTTTGCTTGTCCCCGTCGCTGGAGTAGTAGCTGCCATCATCGCTATCCCTTTGGGCTGGATTTCTCTGCGGGTACGACGGCACACCTTCGTCGTCATGACAATTGCCATCTTCTTTATCCTGCAATTGCTCGCCTACAATCTCAGGCCAATCACTAATGGTTCAGCCGGGCTGGGTCTGCCCATTCCTAGTGATTGGAGCAGTGATTTCTTTAACCTCCCATTCTATTACATGGCTTTCGTCCTGCTGGTGATTGCTATCGCTATCTCCTGGTGGGTGCGCAACTCTAAATATGGTTTGGGCTTGCTGGCCATCCGCGATGATGAGGATAGAGCATTGGGTCTGGGCGTGAAGACCGGACCATCTAAACTGGTGGCTTTTGTGATTTCCGCCTTGATTGTAGGTATGGTGGGTGCTCTCTGGGCCTACTTCATTGAAGCCGTTTACCCGTCCACTGTCTTTGACGCTACCTTCGATATTACCATTGTCTTGATGGCATATCTGGGTGGTATGGGCACAATTATTGGCCCGATTGTGGGAGCCTTTGTCCTGGAACCGGCTCAGCAATATTTTACCTTGCAGTATGGCCAGAATGGCTATTACCTCGTAGTCTACGGGATACTATTCCTGGCTATCATGTTGCTCTTGCCACGCGGCATCGTCCCCACATTGAGCGATCGCTGGTACACCTACCAGTCTACCCGACCTGCGCGGCAACAGAAAAAAGACGCTATTGCTCCTCCTGCCGAAAACGAATCGGTAAAAGCCATTAAGAAGGAAGGTATCAATTTATGAGCTTATTGGAGACGCAGGGTGTTTCTAAGGCCTTTGGTGGCATTCGCGCGCTGGATACCTGCTCGGTCAGTGTAGAACAAGGCTCCATTACAGGCTTAATCGGCCCTAATGGTTCGGGGAAAACCACCATGTTTAATATCATGACCGGCTATGAGCGTGTCGATAGTGGGCAAGTGCGTTTTCGTGAGCAAACCATCACCAATGCACGACCAGACAAAGTCTTTCGCCTGGGTATTGGACGCACCTTCCAACTCACACGCATCTTCCCGCGCCTGACCGTGCTTGAGAACATGCATGTTGCCGTCCAACGTAATGACCTGAAAGGCTTGCTCAGTCGCTGGAGTTCGACCCACGAGCAGACGCGTGCCATAGAATTGCTGGACTTTGTAGGGCTAACATCGCTCAAAGACTTACGCGCTGGCAACCTCTCTTTTGGACAGAAGAAACTGCTCGAGTTCGCGTTCGTGTTAATAGCCGATCCCAAAGTCATTTTACTTGATGAGCCAGCCGGCGGCGTCAATCCGACCATGGTCAACTACCTGGCTGATCGCATTCGCACACTGAATGAGCGCGGTGTAACGTTCCTGGTGGTCGAGCATAATATGGAATTTGTCATGAATCTCTGCCACAAAGTGATGGTTATGCATCGCGGCACCAAGATTGCCGAGGGGACACCCGCGCAAGTGCGGGAAAATCCTGCCGTTCTAGAAGCCTATTTGGGAGACTAAAAAGATGCTCTTGCAATTGCATAATGTGTTCGCTGGCTACGATGGAGGCGATGTACTCAAAGGCATCGACATAGACGTGGAACAAGGTACCACGGTCTGCATCGTTGGGCCTAATGGAGCCGGTAAGTCTACCGTGCTACGCGTGCTCAGTGGCCTATTGAAACCACGTCTGGGTGAGATCACCTTCGATGGTCGTTCAATAGTGGGCCTCTCCCCACGTAAGATATTGGACCTGGGAATAGTGCAAGTACCACAAAGCCATAGCCTCTTTCCTAACATGACAGTCTATGAAAACGTCCGACTGGGAGCCTTTACCTTACGTGATTCGGGACTCGTCGAACGCCGTCTACACGAAATCGAGGAGATGTTTCCCATCGTGAAAACCCGTGCCCGCGAAAAGGCCGGCAACCTCTCAGGTGGGCAACAGCGCCTGGTAGAATTTGGACGCTGTCTCATGCTGGATCCGCGTGTCATCTTACTCGACGAGCCATCAATGGGCCTGGACCCCAGGACGTTCAAACAGGTAGTAGATACCATCAAAGTAATGCAAAATTCAGGGCGTACCATTGTCTTGGTCGAACAAAATGCACGTACCGGCCTCAGCCTTGCCACCACTGGCGTCGTGCTGGAAAGCGGACGTGTGCGCCTTGTTGGCTCACACACCGACATTCTGAATAACCCCGAGATTGGACACCTCTACCTCGGAGGCACACTTTCGACCGCATCATAAAACAGTAGGGGCCGATAATGCACATTAACGAAATAAACTGGCCATCCGTAGTACACCGTCCAGCTACATTTGTCAGAGCAGGGTTGCAAGGGGTGCAACCCCTTGACTGGGTTCTAGGGCTGTGCCCTAGTTCTCTCTCCCTCCCCTGCCGCCGTAGGCGGCCTGACAAATGTAGCTGGACGGTGTAGTAGGGCGCGATTTATCGCCGCCACTGTCGATTTATCGGCCCGTCCTGTTCGCAGGATATCCAGAGTAAATTGTTAATCCTTATTATCGGCCCGTCTTAATCATAGAATGTCTAACTCCAAAATTCGTAACTTCATCCTTTAACCTTCAAAGTCGAAAAGGACAATCACATGGCAAAAGACGCACAAGTACAGAGCGCAATCGACAATTGGGCTCCCAGGTTTATTTCTAATGGCATTGATGCCAACGACTTCCAGCGCGTCATCAACAGCATTGAACATTGGGATGATTGGTGCCGGAAGTGGTCCGAGTGCGGTGCTATGCACGAGCAGATGGCTGAAAAAGCCGAAGCTGCTGAACAATACGAAACGGCTGGCTACCATTACTTTCACGCGGCAATCTCATACCATTTCGGCAAATACCTCTTTGTGCGCAAACCACTAGAGCTACGCGAAGCTCACGAGCACGTTGTCTCCGACTATCAACGAGCATTGCCCTATTTCGCATTCCCTGGCGAACATGTAGCCATCCCCTATGAGGGCGGCGTGACCATGTATGGCATCCTGCGCAAGCCCTGGCACACTCCCAAACCGCCGGTGGTCATTCTTGTCCCTGGCCTAGATTCCGTCAAGGAAGAACTTCATAGCTACGGAGACGACTTCTTGCGACGCGGGATGGCCGTCCTCGCGATCGATGGCCCAGGACAGGGTGAAATGGAGTTCGATCTTCCACTGCGCCACGATTACGAAGTACCCGTCAAGCATGCCGTTGATTACCTTGAGCAGCGACCAGACGTGGACGCCAGACGCATCGGCATGATGGGCGTAAGCTTCGGAGGCCAGTTCGCTGTCCGTGCCACCGCCTTTGAACCACGCATCAAAGCCACAATTGAAAACTGCGGGCCATACGACCAGTCCGAGAACTTCAATGCGCGCCCACTGATCAGCCGAGAGACCCTGGTACATCGACTAAGAGCTGCTAACGAAGCAGATGCCGTCGAAAAACTAAAGCAATTCAATTTGCAAGGTGTAGCGGAGAAGGTAGCATGTCCACTCCTCGTTATCCAGGGTGGCATGGATAGGCTTGTACCACCTGCCCAAGGGAAGCGTATAGCGGCGGAAGCAGGCAAAAACGCCGAACTCTGGTTTTTTGAGGACGGCAACCACGTCTGTAACAACATTCCCTATAAACACCGACCACAACAAGCCGATTGGATGCGCCAAAAACTGCACTGATCCGTGGCAAGGTGTAATGATGAGTTTGAAATAAAAAACTTCGTAGGGCGCGCACCCTGCCTGGGAGGCAGGTAATAATCACTGCCACTGCCGATTTATCGGCCCGTCCAGTAGGTGGATATCCCCACTTATTTGACCGCAAGCACAACATCAGTAGGGCGCGATTTATCGCCGCCACCGCCGCACCCTGTCCGGGGGACAGGTAATAATCGGCCCGTCCAGTAGGTGGATTTCCCCACCTATTTGACCGCATGCACAACAATTGAAAGGATTACCCAATGGCAAGAGACGAACGTGTACAGAGTGCAATCGACAACTGGGGACCAAGATTTATTGCCAATGGCGTGGATGCCAATGACTTTCAACGTGTCACCCACACTATCGAACGTTGGGATGACTGGTGCAAGGTGTGGTCCGAATGCGGAGCCATGCATGCACAAATGGGCGCAAAAGCCGAAGCGGAAGGACTCTATGAATCGGCAGGCTACCATTACCTTCATGCCGTAATGGCATACCATTTTGGCAAATACTTGTTTGTCAATCAGCCTGATGCATTGCGCACCGCTCACAATCACGTCGTAAACCTATACGAGAAGGCTTTGCCCTATTTCGAGTTCCCTGGCGAACGCGTAGCCATCCCCTATGAGGGCGGCGCGACCATGTATGGCATCCTGCGCAAGCCCTGGCATACTCCCAAACCGCCGGTGGTCATTCTTGTCCCAGGCCTAGATTCCGTCAAAGAGGAACTGCATAGCTACGGAGACGACTTTTTGCGACGCGGGATGGCTGTCCTGGCCATCGATGGCCCTGGACAAGGCGAGATGGAATTCGAGCATTCCATGCGCCACGATTTCGAGGTGCCGATTCGCTATGCCATTGACTATCTTGAAAGCCGACCAGATATAAATGCGAACAGAGTGGGCATGATGGGTGTCAGCCTTGGTGGCTACTACGCTCCACGGGCGGCAGCATTTGAGCCACGAGTGAAAGCTACCATCGCCAATGCCGGAAGCTACAATTTTCTCAGCCATTTTGACCGTTTGCCTCAACTCACCCGTGCTGCTTTTACCCATCGTACAGGCTCCGCCAACGAGGAAGAAACTCGCACAAAATTAGCACCCTTTGACCTTAACGGGATCATGGAAAAAATAACAACTCCGCTCCTGGTCATCATGGGCCGCCGCGATAGATTAATCCCTCCAGAAGATGGCGAAAGAATGGTGCAGGAAGCAGGTGCAGTAGCAGAACTCTGGATGTTCGAGGATGGCAATCACGTCAACAACAACATCGTCTACAAACATCGACCCCAGCAAGCCGATTGGATGAGAGAAAAGTTGAGCCGTTAACTTTTGAGGGCTCACTATCCTTGCGGGGGAAACGTAGGGCGCGATTTATCGCCGCCACCGCCGCACCCTGTCTGGGGGACAGGTAATAATCGGCCCGTCCTCGCCAATCCCCCTAAAGGATGGAGAGCCCTTTTGAGAGGTCATGAAAGAGAGAGGTATATCCCTTTGTATCCAAGATTTAGCGAGGCCGAATTTTCCCGTCGTTCCAGGACTTTTCGAGCAGCAATGCAAGATGCAGAACTCTCGGCACTCCTCATCTATAATACACCAAGTTCATACAACGAAGTACTCTACCTCTCCAACTTCATCACCACCAGAGAAGCGTTCCTCGTTTTCCCTGCTGAGGGCGAACCAACACTGATTATCCAAATGTTTAATCACATCCCCAATGCTCGCCAGCTAGCCACTATTGCTGATCTGCGTTGGGGTGGCCCTGATAGCGCGGCGGCTGTTGCTGAAAATCTTCGCGAGAGAGGGCTTGAGCATAGTCGTATCGGTTTGGTCGGCCCCATCTCATTCAAGCACTACGATACGCTGCGAAAGACACTACCCAACATCAATTTTATAGATTTCACCCAGCAGTTCTTACAATTGCGGTTTATTAAAAGCGAGGAAGAGATCGAGTATCTGCGTATCGGAGCGCAATTCAGTGACCTGGCAATTCAAGCCCTTGAACGGGAGGCGCGTCCAGGAATTACTGAAAATGACCTGACCGCCATTGTTGAAGGTGCGTATCTCCACTTAGGTGGTAAGAATCACATCCACTACATGGGCACAACGCCGATGAGCAATCCCAACCTCTGTGTTCCTGCCCAATTACAATCGAATCGTGTTCTCCAGGCTGGCGATGTTTTAATCACCGAAATCAGTGCCCACTACTTTGGCTATACAGGACAGATTCTTCGCCCCTTTACCATTGGCACGCCTCCTACACCCGCGTATAGGCACATGTATGATGTCGCAGTTGAGACATTCAACCGTATTGCCGACGTAATCCGCCCCGGTGCGACTTCAGAAGAAGTTCTGGACGCGGCAGACTATATCCATCAAGCTGGCTTCACTATTTGTGACGATCTGCTACATGGTTTCGGCGGCGGCTATCTACGACCCGTTCTACGCACACGTCAGACCAGCACCCAACCTGCCCAATCTGCCAAACTACCAGCACCATTTGTCTTTCGTGAGAACATGGTACTTGTAATTCAACCCAACGTGATCACCGAAGACGAACGCATGGGCATCCAGGTAGGTGAAATGATGCGCGTAACATCCGACGGCATCGAATCGCTTCACAACTACCCTATGCGTTTCATTCAATGCGCGAGCTAAGCTGTCGGTGCTAACGAAAAGCCCTATTAAAGTCGCGAACCAGGCTTTAATCTAAATCATAACGAAAAACCAACATATCACGCAGCACGATTCCATGCTCCGTTATCTGCGGCTGAATGTATGCAAAAAAATCACGTCTGATCTCAAACATCCGGAAGCCGCATTTCTGGTAAAAAGCAATATTCTCCAGGGAGGCATTTGCCGTCCCAACCAGCAAAGCACACCCTTTCCGCCTGCGCAATTCCGCCTGTAAAAATTCCATGATCTGTTTACCAAAACCGCGCCCACGCAAAGCGGATGATACCGCAATATACACAATTTCGCTTGCTTCATCTTTCTCCCAGCGCACCACAACAGCCCCGGCAAGCTGATCATCTAACCAGGATGCATAGACACTACAAGTCAAATCAAGGAGGGTCGCACGAATGCGCTCCTCACCTTCCTCGGCATCTGCAAAAATCGGGATCAAAAACGTTGTCTTAGTATTCAGAATCTGTTCAGTGACTAAGGACACTCTATCCTCCCTTGAATAAGACCCGGCATATGCTAAATCAAGCTTGCTCTCAAATTTTCGCGGTTTTGGCGTAACAGGAAGGAACGTGCCGTATCGCATCACTACCATCGAGATGCGATACGGCACGGGATAGTATGACGGGTTATTGACACGTACCACTTGGTGCCACGGTGGAGGAGATCAATTGATTGGGACTGGTCACAGCGATTCCACCCTGCCCCGGGTAGGTATGGTCTGCTGGCAACGCGCCACTCCACGTAAACGAATAGGTTTTACTCGTCTCTCCTGGCGCAAACGTGACACTGGCCGGGTTTTGTCCACGACCATTATTGACCGTGTAACTAAACTGAACCGTACCACCAGGGCTGTTTGCCGCAACATGAATAGTAGCCGTGTAGGTGACAACAATGGAGGTGCCACAGGTCAATCCTTGTATGGAGGTAGGACTTACTGCCATATCAATACTGGTCACAGCGAATGCTGCTGCTGCTATACATGTACCGCTTGGTTTCACCAGAGGAGAGATCAATTGATTGGGGCTGGTCACATTGATGCCGCCCTGTGCCGGGTAGGTATGATCTACAGGTAGCGCACCGCTCCATGTAAAGGCATAGACTTTGCTCGTCTCTCCCGGAGCGAACGTAACACTGGCGGGGGTTTGTCCACGACCATTATTGACCGTATAACCGAATTTGACGGTACCACCAGAACTGTTGGGTGCGACATGAATGGTAGCCTTGTAGGTCACGGTCAAATTCGTACCGCAGGCTATGCCAGCGATTGATCCGGGCGACACCGCCATATCAACAGAAGTAACCTTAAATGGCACCGTGTTGGTTGTCGGCTTCGGCGTCGCTGGTACAGGAGTGACCGTATGTGAATTGGGGCTACCGGAGGCAGGGCCACCAGCATTATTGTGAATAGCGGCGAAAATTATCGCCATACTGCCCACCAGTGCCACCAAGAACACGGCAGCCGCCAGTATACCCAGTCGTTGCATGAACCTTGAGCCTTTACTATTTCTAGCCCCGTTACTCGATTGGGCTGGTTGATTGTACATAGGTATTACTTCTTTACTTTCTTGTTTTTGTTGTCTATCATGCTGTTGTTGCGCTGTAAAAGGAGGAGCTGCATTCGCGACGCGGTTCCAGATACGATCTAGCATCAATCGTTCCTGTTGGGTATCTATTCCGTAGAAGCTACGAAGATACGCCAAAGCTTCAGCATCCGATCTCTCGCCTGCTCTTAGTCGCTTGATCTGCTCAATCTGCCTGTCAACTTCTTCAGGTGTAAAAAAATCATCCTGGTTACTCACTTCGCTCTTCCTCCCTTCTGCGTCGATACATTTTCCGCAAAAGATTGAGACTACGTGAAAGAGTGACGCGCACAACGTTTTCATTCTTCCTCAACGCCGTCGCGATCTCGCTACAGGACAAATCTTTACCAAAACGCAAGCGCAAAATCTCCTGTTGGTGCTCCGGTAAACTTTGTAAGTGCGTATACAAATCCATATAATCTTCTTGTCTCAATGCGGTATTTTCAGGACTGAATAGCTCATCCTCAAAGAGAAATTCAGCCGCGAGTTCAAGATTCACACTCTGGCGCGTTTTTGATCGTCGGTAGACATCAATCACTTTATTGCGTGTGACTCGCCAGAGCCATGACTGTTTAGCTTTTTCCGATAACGAGGGGAACGTTGCACTCTCCATAGCCGCCAAAAACACTTCAACTACCAGGTCCTCCGCCTCTTCCTGCGCTTTGATATGATTACGCACGTAGGCCAGAATCCCTGGAGCGTATTTTCTATACAAGAGAGCTAGTTCCGGCTCCGCCTGTGTTGTATACATATCCCCTTGCATCCATTCCCTCATCTTGTTCGAGTACTCATCAACACCATCGTTTGGCAACACAAAATATTAACAACATTTCACACCAATTTAGCACCCTTGAACAAAATGACAATACTGCTTAGTCAAACTACATGTGCCAAAGCAGGGATGCAAGGGGCAGCAGCCCCATAAATGCCAAGTTAAGGCAGGAGAGGCGGCTCTCGTAGGGGCGGGAGTGGAGTGGGGTGGGGACCCTTGTGGAAGGGCGTGGCTGCGTTTCCCACGCCTAGGGATAAACCCGCTCCCAAGACCGCTTCGTTGCCATTGCCTCTATCCTTACCTTGACGCATATAGGATGCAAGGGGCAGCCGCCCTTGACTGCACCCTGTCTGGGGGACAAGTAATAGAGGGTTGTGCCCTTGTCTCCCACTCTTCCTTCCTCGCCGTAGTTCTCCGACACACTACAATTGCCAAAGCAGGGATGCAAGAGGCAGCCGCCCCTTGACTGGGTTCTAGGGCTGCGCCCTAGTCTTCCCCCCCTCCTTGCCGCCGAAGGCGGCCTGACGAATGGAGGGAATCAGAAAAACCCTCTGTTTTAAATCTGAGGGTTTTTCTCTGTAAAAAAGCAGGAAATGGGAAGAAATTCCATCCATGAAAATGTGTGAGAGATTAATGGTGAGAGAGAAAACTATCCTTCTGTATCATATCTCCCCTGGCAAAACGTGTTAACACTAACTTAAATTCTGCTCAATGCTTATACTAAAGATAATCGGTGAAGCTTACTACTGCTTTTACGCTTCTATCGGTGACTCAGAAGAGGTGATTCATGCCAACCATTCGTTTAGTAGAATTGCATCCAATTATAGTACATTTCCCTATCGCCTTGCTCATTGTCGGTGTATTCTTAGATTTTCTGGCCCTGTTCTTGCGTCGTGCCCACCTTGTCGCGGCAGCGTCATGGTGCCTGGGCTTTGGCTCGATAGGGCTTCTAGCGGCAGAGCTATCCGGGCAACTAATTGAAGATCATGTGAACAGGGCGTTGGCAGGGAATATACTTGAAGTACATAAGACGTTTGCCCTCATGACGGTGGCTACATTTGGCATACTTTTTGTCCTGCGTCTTATTTGGCTATCTCCGTATATCCTATCTTATCTGGGTTCAGCCATGCCCGTGGCGGCTAGAGCGGGAAAATCTATCCAAACCAGCGTGCCTATTCTTGGCACTCCTTCACGCCCTCTCATTAGCATCTACCTACTGCTCAGCGTCGGAGGAATTGTCCTGCTTGCCATCACCGGTTATCTCGGCGGCTCAATGGTCTACGATCATGGCGTTGGCACACCATCAGGCATGTTTCTCCACAGTATTGGCCTTCTCTGAAATCAAACCCGTTGCCGATGCGGCCCGCCCATCTCACGACGCAGCCAAACATGCAACAGTACAGAAGAAGACATTCACTTTGATAGTGGTGGCGCATAACAAATGATGCGCACGCAGAGCTTGAGTCTATTGAATTTCAAGCGTGAAAAACGACTTCGCCACCACTATCAATTTGAGGAAGGGTTCCTCGGGTACAGCCTGGTGCTGCTAGGGGTTCCGAGTAGCAGAAAGCTGTTCCCGTAGTATTTCTTCCATGTTTGCTGTCTGCCCCTTCTCGAGCTGGGCGACTTTCACGTAACCTACCGCAATCTCCGGCAGACCTTGAATAAATGAGTTGATATTCTTGGCGACCCAGTCGGCTGCGTGTCGCACCGACTCCTCGGCTCCAGCTTGCGAGTCAAAGATGCTGACGGAGATCACCTCGTCGTCTCGGACTTCTAGCACATAGTAAGCTCGAAATCCTCCCACCTGGCTGATCAAAGGGACAAAGCCCTTCCGAACGCGCCGCATAAACTCCTCCGCTGT
>JBBQXY010000057.1:0-29912 GCA_038209195.1 Ktedonobacterales bacterium
ATCCAATATTCTTAGAACACAAAACGCCGCCCAATCACCCGGAGCGACCACAACGCGTGGAAATGGCGATAAAAGTTCTCGAAGCCCTCGGCTGGCTGGAACGCGATGGGCTGGTTGTCATGTCGCCTCGTGCCGCCTCGGTGGATGAACTCGCCTTAGTGCATGATCGGGACTATATACAAGAGATACAAGACGCGGCAGAAGCAGCAGCCTGGAAGGCAGAACAAGGGGATCGTGACAGCTACATCTTTACCACCGATACCTACATTTCCGCACAATCCTACGCGGCGGCAATCAAAGCTGCCGGTGCGCCGCTGACGGCTCTCGACGCGCTCATGCGCGGCGAAATTGACAACGCCTATTGCCTGGTGCGTCCACCCGGTCATCACGCCTTGCCAGATGACGCCATGGGATTTTGCATCTTCAATAATGTCGCTATCGCAGCAAAATATGCCCTGCAACAGCACGGTCTAGAACGCGTCATGATTATCGACTATGATGTACATCACGGCAATGGTATACAGGATATCTTTTATAGCGATCCGCGGGTGCTCTATTTCTCAATCCACCAGGCTCCATTCTATCCCGGAACTGGTCTTTCTGGTGAACGTGGCGAGGGAGGCGGACTTGGTACCACGATCAATGTACCCTTACCCGCCAACACTGGTTTTGAAACCTATGAACCCGTCTTTAGACAAGTCTTGGCCCACGCCGCCGATCGCTTTAACCCCCAGCTCATCCTCGTTTCGGCTGGCTTTGATGCCCATTGGCATGACCCATTGGGACAGATGAACCTTTCTACCGCTGGTTTCGCTCAATTGACCAACATTATCATTGAACTGGCCCAATCACTGTGCCAGGGACGGTTAATTATGGTACAAGAAGGGGGCTATAGCCTGGATGCTATGGGGGCGGGCGTGGCAACCTGCATCAACCTGTTGTTGGGCGATGATGCCGCGGTGGATAGTCTCGGCGCAGGCCCCAACCCGACGCCGCCATTTCGACTCAATAGCGATGTGCTGATCGCTGAATTGCGGCGCATTCATGGTTTGACCGGCTATCGTATGCGCAACGCTCCCAAACCCGATATCGAACGCTTGCGCCGTGAAATGAAAGGCCCTGATGCTTAGAGAGGCAAGGAAGCATGCCACGCAGCTTTGAAGAGGTGCGCGTACTGACGCTTGATGATGTGCCACAGGTCATACGATTGCTGCAAACTTCTGAATATATCTATCAACGGTTCACGCTGGAAGAACTCACCATCATTCTCTCGCATTATCCTGGTTTAGGCATCTTTAGTGGCCCTTCTCTGCGTGCCTTTCTCCTCTCACAAACAATCCATGCTCCCTCTGCCTGGATTGCTGGCTTTTGTGTCAGTTGGACGGAAAGCAAGTCTTACCAGAAGTTACTCAACACGTTGCTCACACACCTGGCACCCCTATTAATAGCAAGAGGGGTACGCTATCTCCATTATTCTGGCAACGACCTCGAACGTGATTGGTTGCGTGCCGTCCTCCTGACAAAAGGATTTGCGCCCTATCGCCAGCTCTTCGCCTTCGATAAATACGATTATCGCATCCCCGCCGAGGGCAACCAGCACGTCACCATTCGCACCATCGAGGAGTCCGATATGCCAGCGTTACTAACTATTGAGCAAGCCTGTTTTGAAGAGCTATGGCGCTACGATACGCTCTCCTTCCGCGATATTGCCGCGACCCACCCCTATTTCGTAGTAGCAGAGCTAAACGGCAAGGTTATCGGCTATCAATTCAATGCGCTGGACGCTGAGTTCGGCTATCTGGTACGTATCGCCGTTCATCCTTCCGCGGAGGGGAAAGGCATCGGCATTCGCTTAATGGCTGAGGCGATGCGGTTCTTTGAAAAGTCGCGTGTGCTGCGTATCATGCTAAACTCACAGAGTGACAACACGCATGCCCATCGACTCTACGAATGGTTTGGCTTTGTGCGCATTGAACAGATTGGTTTCGTCCTGCGAAAAGTATTGTAGCGGGGCCGGACGCCCACGAAGGGATGTAGCAAGCAAGCGTAGGGCGCGATTTATCGCTGCCACCGCCGATTTATCGGCCCGTCCCGTTTGCCGATAATCGGCGGTGGGCGAGCTAAAGCGGCCCCTACAGACCATTCGTAAGCCTTGGAAGGGACGTCCCTACATTAATCCCGAAAGGGACCATACATCCAGTGGAGCAGACTTGTTTTTAACATAGAGAGGAGCCAGCTTTGAAACTTTTACATGCTGCCGCACTTTGATAAAAGTTGGGTGGTTGAGCAGGATATTGTTATCTGTCGCGTTGGATTGGAGGCGAGCGGCAACATTCACAGCATCGCCAATGGCAGTATAGTTCTGTAAACGTCCCTGAGAACCAAGATTACCAACAACCCCTAATCCAGTATTGACGCCAAAGCCGAAGGCAATTGGTATGCCCTGCGGATGTTCTTGCTGGTATTTCTGCACCGCCTGGCGCATTTTCCACGTCGCTCGCACAGCACGCAGAGCATGATCTTCCTGTAGCAGCGGGGCATTGAAAATCGCCATCAACGCATCCCCGATAAAAGCCGTCAGTGTACCCTCCTCATCCCAGATTTCTTTCACCATGATTTCCAGGTAGGTATTGAGCAGTGTCATCATCTGCTCCGGGGGCATCGTCTCGCTCAAACGCGTATAGCCACGAATGTCGGCGAAGACCACTGAAATTTCTTTGGTCTCTCCCCCCAGGTTCAGAGCTTTGGGGTCTCTGATCAATTGTTGCACGACGTTGGGATGAACATAGCGTTCAAAAATGCGCCGCACCTGTTTGGCACTAGCCTCGGAGCGTTTGAGTTCTGTCCGATCATCAATCACCAGCGCCATCCCAATATGAGCATTTTGCGTATCGCGCAAGGCCGACACGTAGAGATTCAGGTTCACCTCGCCAAAGCCGGGGATTTCACAATCTACCGCGTTGGTCACCATCGTCCCATGTTCGTGCTGCACTCTGGCATTCAATAGCAACTCGCTAATCCCAACCTGGGAGCGTTCTTTGAACACCTCTTGAAAGTGTTTACCGACCGCGTTGACTGGATTCATACGCAGGATTTTCGCGGCAGCATCGTTGAAGGTCGTTACGTTACCGGCTGAATCGGTGGTGATGACGCCATTCGCGATAGAGGAAAAGATGTTATCCATATACTGCTTGTCTTCGTTGACCTTGCGTATCGTTTTGTTCAAGTCAGCGAAGAGGCGCGCATTGTCAATGGCAATGGCGGCTTGATGGCAGAAGGCCAGCAATAAATCGCGGTGTTTATCCCCAAACAGATTCGCATTGATGCGGCTATCGACATACACCGCTCCGATGCAGTGGTTGCGCACAACCAGTGGCGCACACATGATAGAGCGAATACCGTAGGTCATAATGCTTGCCTGTGCCTTGAGGGCATCGTCCAACTGGGCATCATCGGTCACAACCGGCTCGCGAGTTTGCAGAACGCGATTTACTGTACTGCGACTGTTTTTGTAGGCGGCTCTATCAATGGGTTTCCCACCTTTGTCCAAGGCGATGGTGAAATCAATTTCGTTCGTCTCAGGATTGATCAGCGCGAGGAAGCCTCGTTCCGCATTGACAAAGCTGATGACCTGCTCCATCACTAAACGCAATACCTCGTCGAACTCTAGCGTCGAATTGAGCATTTTTGCGATATTGTATAACGTCTCTAATTCGTTGCGCTCACGTTTCAACGCGTTGATGCTATTTGATAAATCTTCGCGTTCAAAAGGCGCGTGGAGAGGCTGAGAGGTTGTAGTTAAGCGAGGGGCACCGCGTCCATCTTGCCCTTGCAAAAGCTGTAACACAAGTTGCAGTGTTTGACTAAGCCGACTTAACTCCAGATCTGCGTTACGGCTCAAATGCAGAGAATCGCTCAGTAAACGAATACGTGGATTACTGCCTTCGCTAGCATACGTCCCTTCGACCGCTATCTCTAGTTTATGGGTATGATCGTGCAGTGAACGCGAAATACGCTGCAATATTTCGCCGACCGAGCGTAAATCATTCATCGCCTTTGTAACTACATCAGGTGATAAGGTCAAGCCAGTCCCTCCATCTCAAAATGCCAGACAGCCAATACATAACGGCTTCGCTGCAAAATGATGTATTAGCAAAATTACTGCTATGGTAGAGAGCAGGCCGCACAAAGTCGAAGGGCATGCGTCTCTCTTTACAATAGACGTTCACGCCCTCCAATTATATCACAGCAATTTTGGAAGTGTATCACCCAACTGGCGCGCTACACTCCTTCTTTTTGGAGGAACTCCGTAAATGAAGTCGGTGTAAAACCAAAATCGCGTTCCACACTCTGCAAATCGGTCGTGTTGTTAAACGTAAACAGCGTCATCGCTGCTTTGGTCAGCGGCGGTTTGGGCAATAGTGCCTCCATCACTGCCGCCCCGATGCCCACTAACGGCATGGGAGCAGGTGCTTTGATACGCGACTTATGCATTACATGCAGCAGTACGTCGATCACCTGCGTAAACGAGTAATAGGCTGGACCGCCAATAACGTATGTTTTCTTGTTTGTCCCTGTTGGATCTGCCAGCACTTTCAGAATTACCGTCACCACATCCTCTACATAGATCGGCTGGAACAAAATTTTACCCCCTCCAATGAGCGGTACGACAGGCGCGGAGCGAATGAGATCAGCCAGCCCCTTGATGAACGGTGCGCCTTTTCCAAACAGTACCGAAGGCTGAATAATTGTCCAGTCCAGATCGCTATCCTTCACCATCTTCTCTGCCAAGAAACGGCCCTGCATGTAGCTCCCTGGTTTGTCTGGCTTGGTGCCTAAGCCACTAATCTCCACAATGCGCTTCACGCCGGCCTCTTTCGCGGCCTTCACCAGATACGATGTCCCCTGCACATTGGTTTCCGCGTAGTTATTTCCCGCGGACTGCTTATGGTCAGCAGTGATGAACGCCGCGTGAACGACTGTATCGACCCCATTGAGCGCAGCCTTCAGTGACGTGGGTTGGGTAGTATCCCCCTGTATGAATTCAACCTTGTCGGCTGGCAATATGTTTGCCGCCCGTTTTGGATCGCGCACGAGGCAGCGCGGACGTTCTCCCTGATCCACCAATCGCAAAACGAGATGTCTCCCAATATAGCCTGTTGCTCCAGTTACCAGTATCATTGTACCCTCCAATTTGGGTTTGTTTGTTCGCACGCACGAAGAATCGTGCCTGTATATTCTTGCTGTTACCTATGAGACGCTAAAAACAGCACAATCATGTACCAATCTTATCTTTCTGTTTAAGTATAGCGAATGCACACAGTTATAACCAGAGAGCACCAACATGAATAAAGAGGTGAGCCAACTCATATAGTTTGATAGCAAACAAGCAAGGGATGATCGTCCTGCTTATCGGAGCGATGCAGCGGGCAGATACATGCGCACCGTCACACCCGCGCCGGGGCTACTTTTCACCGTCAGGCTTCCGCCGGCAATAGCCAGCAACGCGCTATGGGTAAGTAAGCCCCCTCCAGTACCCGTGGTTGAACTACTGGCGGAGATAATACCTACCCCATCATCAGCCACGATCACCTCCAGGTCTGAGTCCATCTGATCACATGAGGCCTTGAGCGTAAGGCATAAACGGCGATGTACATCGCTACCACGGGCATGGCGAGCGGCGTTGCGTAACGCCTCCTGGACGGCGGCAAAGATGAGTTCAGCGATGGCAGGGGGCGTGATCTCGTCAATGCGTTGAGCGGCCTCCTCGGAAACACGCCACTCAACGGCGTCAAAGGCGTGCTGGAAATCTTGCACAAGCATGGTATGAATAGCATGCATCAACCCATCACGCTCCAAACGGTGGGGCGCGCTGGGGGCAGTGGCGCGCATCATAGCGGCAAGACGACGATGCGCATCACTAATCATTGCGACCGTTTCATTTAATACTTGTTCAGAGGTAGCTCCTTCCTCTTGTATGGAGGTCGGTGCCGTGCCTAAATCGGCATACGAGCGTAAACTTTCTAAGCGCAAAAGGGCAAGGTGCATTTGTGGCAGAATATCGTCGTGCAAGATGCGTCGATGTTGCGCACCCAACAGCTTCACATCCACAATACGGCGACGTAGCAATGCCGCTACAGCCTGCATGGCCTCGTGATCTCCCAGCGCATCCAGGATACGTTCCCCACAGGCGTGAGCCAGGTCCATATCTTCATCGGTAAAGGCCGCGCCATCTTGCCGTGGGCCAAGATACAGCGTCGCAACCAGGCCAAGCTCATCATAAATGGGCAATACCCAACAAATCGCCGCTTTGCCGTCAACGTTGAGACGAACCCTGACTGGAGCACGCTTCTCCTTACCCCCCACCTCCCCTACCCCCTCCCCTACCACATTCCCCGTTACCTTTTTTGGTAGCGTGTACTTGATCTGCTCTTTTGCCAGTGTTGGCCAACGATAGTCAAAGTTTCGTCGTACAGATCCCGCCATCACCGTTAACCGCGCCCACTTCACCGCCAGAATATCCTTGCACAACAGGAAAAAGAGGTCTTCCAACCCCTGTTCGGTCTTCTTTTGATCAGTATTCAACCAGTGGCGCAGGTTGGTACTGCGTAGAAATGGCCCAAGTAGTGCGATATAGCGGTCATGCGCTGTATAGGTGCTCCAAGTGAATAGGGCATACACGCCCGTTGCCAGCGAGGTGATGAGCAACAGGCCACCCACGGTCCCGTGGGTAAAACTGACGAGCAGTGCAATTAAGATGGCTATCGTGGTAGAAACGATCACGATACCACGCCACTGTTCAAAGAACCCCCGTCGCGCCAACGGACGCTCAATAAGAATCCCATGTCGCACGATAGAATAGCCAACCAGCAGAATAATGATTGCTACCGAACCAGTCGCCAACATGTCAAGTATCAAGAGGTTCAACGGGATCGCCTCCATAGGCAGGTGAATGATGCCGTTCCTTTGCATCTCAAACCAATCGGTGAGCGACCACGTACCGAGAATGCCCAGCGTGGTCGTAAGAATAACCATCAAAATCGCCGCTAGGAAGAGAATAGGACGCGCCAGATGCCAGGAAAATACGGGGTCTTCCAGCAATTCAACTTCCGTGGGGTCTTCCCAGAATGCATTAGCTAATGCTCTACGCAAGCTAGGGACAGGCCTATCTCCAGTAGCACTTTTACGTTTCTGGAGCGTACTCCAAAAAGCACGCCAGAGTCGATTAATCCTGCCCAATGTGAACCACGGGCCAATAGCGCAGATCGTCACATAGAAAAGAAAGAGGATAGGCAACAATACCGGCGGCGAGAACAACCCAGCATTCGTATTATTGAATAGGTCGCCGTAGGCTAACAAGCGGAGTGTGCCGACATATGTAAATGTCGTGCGATTGATAATGAGCATCATCAGCAGGAAGCACCCAAAGAGGCCGCTAAAGATCAGCAGTAGAGGTCGCCGCCGTCGCCAGCCCGGATTGATCAGTGCGGCATAGTGTAAGCCGATGGCAAACCAGATATAAGGCACACTGATCGCTGGCAACCAGATCAGCCGCCACCAGAAATCCAACGGAATAGGACTGGTCGTCGGTGTCAGTGGTTTGGAGATGAGTAAGGCGTGAATAAAAAAGAAGAGCGCGGAAAAGCCCAGCCCAACTACGCCCAGACGAGCAATCGAACTCTGACGATCTCCATTCAGCCAGACGGTGAGGGCCAGCCAGATAAAAGAGACAGTATCAAAGATGGAAAGAGCTAACGCGGTAGTTTGTAGCAAGTGGGCAGGTGTTAAAAAGGTTTGGATCGACATTTCAATCTTCTTTGTAGAGGGGAATCCATTCACCGCGCCGATCCTGCACCAGTGCCGCTCCATCCTCATCCCAGATAATCATGCGGTTCATACTATAGATCAATGTGGCACGAGCACGCGCCACTTTATCATCTACCGCGGTTTCGCTCAAGCCCCAGGAAGCATAGATGCGCCCATTGGTACGACTGACCGCCCGCTTATCGTGGAGATTGAGGCGTGCGGCAATCTGCTCGTTCGTCATTCCTTGCGCAACCAATTCGGCTACGCGTAGCTCGTTCGGCTCCAGCAATGTACGCGGCGATTGCTCATCCAGATCGCGTACTTCCTGCACGCGGTCCTCGATTTCAGGATCAACCAGGCTGCGCCCACTGACAGCATCGCGCAGGAGCGGCACCAACATACTCGGCAAGAGATAATTGCTTTTGCGCACATACGCGTAGTGCGTTAGAATGCCCGCGGCACGAAACTCACGATAATACTCGTCGTCATCCTGGATGGAGTAGAAGACTACTGGCATACGCGGACGCTCTCGCCGAATAGCAATTGCCGCGCCAACACCACTCAGCGCGTGGCGTCCAACTTCTTTGTCTTGTAATTGTACATCCATCAAAATGACATCAATATCCAACTCAAGAGCTAGCGTTACTGCCTCGCGACCCGTTGCCGCTTCTCCAATAACCTGCACAGCTCCCGTCGCTTGTAAACCCTCGCGCAATGCTTTGCGCAATGGCCCATGATCGTCAACCAGCAATATTTTTACGAGTGCCATAAACTACCCCGCTCTTCGATAAAGCATAAGAATCCTTTGTCTTCTTATATAGAATATACCAGTTTCGGAACAACGTAAACAGTTTCTGTGTGCCACTTTAGCGGTACGCAAAACATTTTCAGCAAGCAAGCTACACTTATACACTAACTGCCTCAATTTCTTGAAGATATATTCACACGCCTCTATGTATGCTATAATGAGCAACGCGGCATGATGCCAGCACCCCATTACATTGAAATGATAACGGAGGTCATTTTGTTCGATTTTGACTACCCCAAAGTAAGGCAATCCCTTGGTAAAGCAGCTTTGCGCGACCCATACCCGGCTTGGCTACTCGATCCAGAAGGCGTGTTCAAAGCCGCCAACTTGATGGCGTTTTGGCTATGGGACCTGCTTGAAGAAAACTTCATCCCAGAGGCATTGTTAGGGACAAGTGGCTTCGATATGATAGCCAATATGTTTGAGCGCATGCCTGTAGACCAGAACGTAGAGCTATACACGAAGAAAGCTGCCGTGGTTAAACGCCTGGCTGCCAAAGCCGATCCATCATTGTACGCTCGCTTCATTGCTGCGATGAAGGCAGACCCACAATGTGCAGCTATTTATGAGCAAGCACCAACCACCATTGAACATGAGTGGGAGTACCCTCTGCGCATGACGCCGCCTGAAGCTGATGGCGTCGCTACCATGTTGGAATTTCAAGTCACCAACTATAGCCTCGTCGGTGGCACCGGTTTTCTCGTTACCTGTACGCCAAGAGCGTCTTCACTCTCATTCATTGAAGCGCAGTACAATAGCTTGATGAGTAGGTTTCCCGAAGATGACTATGTACACTTCGCGCCTGATGATAACGAGCAAGGAGCGCTTAGAGAGATCGCTTCCCGCTTTACCCATGCCTCCCGTGCGTATTATCCCACGATTATTCAGGACTCATTATGGTATATTGCCCACGAGAACAGAGCTCATCAGTTGCTGGTGGGAGCCTCAGTGGTGGGTATACATTTCTTTGAGCTATTCTTTGCCCCCCAACTGAAGGAATGGATGGGGCCAATTCAGGAATCCTCTGCACCACGCGCAGTCAAATATTTTGATGCCTTTACCACCCAGTTTTTGCGCGAAGATGCCGAATTCCACGAGGAATATCAGAAGTTAATGCACCGTCTACTCCAATCGCCAGATTTTAGTAAAGTGTTGGAAACCGCTCGGAGAATGCCAATACGCATTGTTATACCGGAACACAACGATGCTATTTTCTATACCTGCCGCGTGCTGCTCCCCTGGCCTTATGCATCGCAGGTAACCTTGCAATTTCGCTCCATGGTACACTATATCATTCCTGGTACGTTCGGTCTTTCCGACGGACGGAATTATAGGGTTATCCTCGTGCCTGAAAATTACGAAACCGAAATAGCCCTGCTCTCATTGTATCTTGTGGCTACCGCTACGAAATTGGAAATTACCCCCTCACAATTGACACATAGCGCAACAAAGCAGATGACGGATAGCACAACGGACCATACAACTATGGAACTCAAGCAGTTCCTCTGGCTGCTGGCTGTGCTGTTGACGGTGCAAGAGGCTCTCGCCTTGCCAGAGGAAGATCATGCAGATTGGGAACCAGAAGAGGCCTTTGCGGACATCCACGAAGACCTTGTCGCCCGCTTCGCTCCACCAACGGAAAATGCACTGGCTACTGTCAAAGCCGAATTACAAGCTATCATGGCAGAGCTCGATCGTTCCGATAAAATCGCCACAGAGAAACTGCTCACATTGTTGCACAGTATTACCAGTACTATGCCATACTTAGAGCAACTCACCGCCTTTTTATCGCACGAACTGGATGCAATAGCAGCGCAATCCCATGGTGTTACTGTGTAAGGACGTGTATTTCCCTCTTCGGGCCAAGAGAAATTCCTCTACTTTCAGCCGGAGAGCGGTCTCTCCGGCTGAAAGTAGATTGAGTCCAGATGATTCCCGGTGCTCCTTAGCTCAAAATCAAGCGCGAGCGTTGGAAGCTCAGCAGTGACAATACCAGCAAGATCGCATCCAGCGCAGCAATAACGGCTATCACCAGAAGCAGAAACTGGGAATACGAGAGCGATAAGACAAAGTTCGCAGGCAATGCTCGCAAGGCAAAAACACCTCCGAATACGAGCACCAACGTACCAATGCTCAAGATTTGCTGCGCCTGCCGCACTGTTGCTGATCGCAGCGAGATCAGCACTCCTGCACTTGCGCCCAGTACACTGGTCAGCAGACTCAAAGCCAGAGCTTCCAGGAACACGTCTAAAGGGTGATAGAACGCCAAGCTACCCTGCCCACTAAACAGGTTGACCAATACCAGACCAAGCAGCAGGCCAACGAGAGCCATTCCCCAGGCATACCCAACAGTCACGATCACCTTTCCCAGCAAAATCGCTCGATCACTGATGCGGCTGGCCAGCAAGGTTTCCAGCGTGTGCCGCTCACGCTCTCCGGCGATAGCATCGCCAATAAAACTAATAATGACGAAGAAAGGAATCCAGAGCACCACACACATCTCGAGGGGTGAGAGTTCAAGCCACCCAAGCCCGAATTGCAATGGGAGATAGATACCCAGAACGCCGACCAGGAGTACGGGGCGTATCCATGCCCTCCACCCTCCCTGGAAGAGCAGGTCCTTCGCTTCTTTCCACATCATGGTCAAGAGGTCGCTCATGTGCTTTCTTCCTCCATCAGTGTCAGGAAAACATCTTCCAGGCTGGCCTTGCCCCTGCGCACTTCCTCCACCTCTGCGCCTGCGTAGACCAGCAAACGTACGAGCGGGCTCATTTTGCTCTCGCCGCGCAGTGCTATGAGGAGATGACTGTTGTGCAGGGCGGCATGGGCAACCTCTGGCTGCTCTCGGAGGCTGATCAGCATCTGTTCGGTGAAGCCACGCCCTACGATCTCTGCCTGTGGACCGCCTATCCTCACCCGCAATTCATCGGGGGTACCAACGGTGACGAGTTTTCCCTGACGAATCACGGCGACCTGAGCACAGAGCTTTTCGGCTTCGGTCAGGTTGTGGGTATTGAGGAAGACCGTCACCCCTTCACGCGCAACCAGACTGGCCAGGTCATCGCGCAAAGCCGCAGCCGCTATTGGATCAAAGCCGGCAGTCGGCTCGTCCAAGAAGATCAGTGATGGATGGTGAAAGAGCGCACGAGCGACCGCGAGTTTCTGTTTCAAGCCCCGGCTCCAGGTACCCACCTGATCGCGGCGGCGTTCCCAGAGATCCAGGTGGGTAAGCAGTTCTTTGATGCGGGCCTGGCGGGCAGGCGCAGGCATCCGGTAGATGCGCCCGTACAAGTCAAGATTGTCCTGGGCACTCATGCGCTCGTAGAGTCCCGCAAATTCAAGCAATGCTCCACTATGAGCACGAATGGCAGCGGCCTGGGTGCGCGTATCAAAGCCCAGCACTCTGGCCTGACCCTGTGTTGGTTCCAACAGACCAAGCAACAGATGGATGGTCGTGGTTTTGCCCGCTCCATTTGGTCCAAGAAACCCAAAGACGATACCAGCAGGTACTTCCAATGAGAGATCGTCAACGGCTTTAACCGTGCCAAATGAGCGGGAAAGGTGTTCAGTCTGAATGATCGGCTCCGCCATAACTCTCCTTTTAGGGCTATGAAAAGATACCTGAGATGTGACGTCGGCCTGTTCTTATAATATAGCTATATGTTATATTAATGCATAACATTTTGTCAAGGGCTGAACAAGTTGTCATCCTGAGCGCAGCGAAGGATCTCTGCGCCCATCGAGCCAGATCCTTCGCTGCGCTCAGGATGACAGGCCTTCTCTCAGGATGACAGGCCTTCTCTCCAAATGTCTAGTCAGGTCGCGTTTCTCTTGACCCATGTAACCCTATAGGCTATAGTGAACGAGAGAGGCGCAATAATTGCTCCCCTACACTATATTTTAGGTGAGAACTATGACAGACAGCATCCACCTTGGCTTATTGCTTCACAACCATCAACCTGTTGGCAACTTTCCTTGGGTTTTCCAACTCGTTTATGAAGAAGCCTATTTACCGATGATTGAGGCGGTAGAACGACATCCCAACGTTCGCCTCTCATTACACTATACTGGTTCTCTGCTGGATTGGATGGAGGAAGCACACCCAGAGTTTTTAGAGCACGTGGCTGCTCTTGCTCGGCGCAAACAAGTGGAAATCGTCAGCGGCGGTTACTATGAACCGATACTGCCCGCGATTCCTGATGCCGACAAGATTGGCCAGGTACGCCGTTTGACAGAACGTATAGAGCGTGACTTTGGCGTCCAGGCCACGGGGATGTGGATCGCAGAACGTGTCTGGGAACCCGGTCTGCCACGCCTGTTGCGCGAGGCAGGCATTTCATGGACTATTCTCGACGATGTTCACTTTAAAAATGTTGGCTTAGAGGACAGCGATCTCTACGGTTACTATGCCACCGAAGATCAGAGCAGCGTGTTGAAAGTCTATGCCACCAGTCAATCACTGCGCTATACCATTCCTTGGCGTCCTGTCCAAGAAACCATTGCCAATATGCGTTCCCTCGCTACCTCTGACGGGAAGCGTATTGCAGTGATGGGCGATGATGGTGAGAAGTTCGGAAGTTGGCCAGACACTGGCCCGTATTGTTGGGGCGCGGATGGTCGCTCTGGTTGGATCGATGAATTCTTTACCGCCCTTGAGCAGAACACCGATTGGCTACATACAACTCCCCTGGGCGAATACGCTCAGCACTATCCCGCGTTGGGGCGCATCTATATCCCCACCTCTTCCTATATCGAAATGACCGAGTGGGCACTGCCCCCGCAAAAATCCTATACTTTTGGCAAACTTTTGCACACCTTGCAGGAAGAGCGGCGCGATGACATCGTACAGTTCATGCGCGGTGGCTTCTGGCGCAACTTCCTCGTCCGCTACCACGAGGTCAACAATCAGCATAAAAAAATGTTACGTGTGCATCAGCACGTCTATAAGGTGGGAGCGCAACCAGAAACCGGCCTCGTCCACCTGTGGAAAGCCCAGGCCAACGATACGTATTGGCATGGACTCTTTGGCGGCATTTATATGGGCCATGTACGCTCCGCTATTTATCATCACCTCATCAAAGCAGAAAATGCGGCTGATCTCGCACGCGTGGGCGTCGGTCATTGGCAAAAACACGAGTTCACCGACTTTGATCGCGACAGCAGAGATGAATTAATCGTAGAGAGCGACCAGCAAAACCTGTATATCGATCTACAGCGCGGTGGCACTTTATTCGAGTGGGATATGCGCCGCAGTGCCCATAATCTCCTTTCAGTGATGACACGGCACCAAGAAAGCTACCACCAGACACTACTCGACTTTGAACAGGCACGCCGCCAGCGCGAAGCAACGAAAGCTACTATCGGACCAAGCGCAGAGCACGAACAGAAAGAAGTTGCTTCGCCCCATACGACTATTCGCACCAAAGAGGCTAACCTCGACCAATTTCTGGTCTTTGATCGTTATCGCCGTAGCAGCTTAATCGATCATTTCCTCGCCCCCAGTGTCTCCTTGCAAGATTTCGCTGAAGTACAGTTTGAAGAACAGGGCGACTTCGTTGAAATGCCGTATAAAGCCGAGGTTCAGCAAGATGAGAGCGGCATGACAATTACGTTGACCCGCGCTGGACAGGTCAAACGTGCGGGCGCGTTAGCACCTCTACCCGTACATATCACGAAAACACTGTTTATGCCCATAGGGGAAGAGCGGTTGGTTGTGCGCTATACTATTCAGAATACAGGGCAGTCCCGCTTACAAACGCGCTTTGCCAGCGAATGGAATATGCATCTGCTCGGTGGAGGCCATAACGATCAAGCCTATTATCGTATTGAAAGTGAAGGTCAGGCAGCAATGCACGATTTCTTTGATACCACGGGCGAAGTTGCCCAGGTCGGAAATTTCCACATCGGCAATCGCTGGCTCGCGCAAGATATGGGCTTCTCTTTCAGCGAAACTGCTACCCTCTGGCGCTTCTCTATCGATACGGTGACGGGCTCGGAGGCTGGCTTTGAGCGTAATCACCAAGGGAGTAGTTTCATCTTGCTCTGGCCACTATTGCTAGAGGCTGATCAACAGTGGAGCGTTGAAATTACCTGTAGCGGACAAAAGGAACTACCGTGAAGCGAATCTTGACACTGCAACACACCTGGGATGATCCACCCGGCTACTTGAGCGAGCTTATGACAGAACATGACGTCCCTTGCGAAATCGTCAATGTAGAAGAACAGCCTATTCCTGATCCTGCGCACTATGCCGCCATCCTTTCCATGGGTGGTCCACAGCACGCATACGCGCACGACAAATATCCCTATCTCGTGCAGGAAGAGCAGGTGTTACGTCAGGCGGTAGAGCAGGACATACCATTGCTAGGTATCTGTCTGGGCGGTCAAGTGCTGGCTGGTGCCATGGGTGCCACTGTCACGCGCCATTCTATGACCGAACTGGGGTTTTACAAGGTGCAACTGACAGAGGAAGGCAAAGCTGATCCCCTCTACCAAGGGCTCCCCGGCTATCAGCAGGTATTTCAATGGCACGAGGATACCTTTGCTCTCCCCACGGGGGCCATACACCTGGCTACCAGTGAGAACACATTCAATCAGGCCTTCCGCATTGGAAGGCGAGCTTACGCTTTGCAATATCATATTGAACTGACCCCCGCTATGCTGCAAACCTGGCTGTATTTTCCAGAATATCGGCAAGAAGTGATCAAAATATTGGGGCCGAATGCGCCCGAAGTCATCGAGCAAGAGCGAGTAAAATACTACTCGCTCTACCTTGCACATGGACGTCTACTCTTTGAGAATTTCCTGCGCCTGAGCGGATGTTTATAGAGCTACTCTTCGGACGATGCACAGAGCCACTATCCCCTTGTGTTATACTCTAGAAGAGTGTGTAGGGACAGTGGCTTTGTGCCCAATACAACTCACTTAGGGGTAGAGCAACCAACCGTAGGGCGCGATTTATCGCCGCCACCGCCGATTTATCGGCCCGTGCGACTGCCGATAAATCGGCGGTGGGCGCGCTAAAGCGGCCCCTACAGACGATTCATACGCCTTGGATTTGCCCTTAAGTGAGTTGTATTGGGCCTTGTGCCTGTCCTGGTAGGGAGGGCGACTGTCTTTTTGAGGAAGAGGTGATCGCGTGCATCTCATCTGTGAATCTCCTTCTTTGGAGGAGTACCACTGTGAACACGAAACCGTGGACTATTTCCACCCTTTGGTTCAAGAGACCGTTTGTCAATTGCATAGCGCAACAGATTCCGAGCCGGAGAGAGTGAGAAAGCTCTATACGTTTGTGCGGGATGCCATTCATCATGCCTGGGACATTCAGAGTTCAAAAGTCACCTGCAAAGCTTCAGACGTTCTCTCGTACAAGGTAGGTCTTTGCTATGCGAAATCGCACCTCCTCGCGGCACTTTTACGCGCGCAAGGCATCCCCACTGGCTTTTGTTATCAACGCTTAGCTCTTGGTGAAACTGCTGAGATGGGCCATGTGCTCCATGGGTTAAACGCTGTCTATCTTGTTTCAGAAGCAAAATGGATGCGCTTGGATGCGAGAGGGAATAAAGCAGGTATCCAAGCAGAATTTTCCACCGAAAAAGAACAACTTGCGTATGTAGTGCGCCCAGAACTCGATGAAATCGACTATCCCACTATCTATGCTCAACCTCATCCAAAGGTAGTAAAAGCGTTACAGGAACAGGACGATTGCCTCCAAATGTGTCTTCCAGATCGATTATAAAAGGCGGAAAGCTATGGAAGAAACAACCTCTCCATCGATGATCACGCCGCACATGGTTGGTCGCGCAAGCCAACTCGCAGCCTTGCAGTTGCTGGTTGAGCAGACAAAACGAAGCATGGGACATCTGGTTCTGATCAGCGGAGAAGCTGGCATTGGGAAATCACGCCTGGTTGCTGAAATAAAAAACTCTGCTGCCAAGCAAGGATTTCTGCTGCTGCAAGGAAATTGCTTTCCAACTGATCTGACCTATCCTTATGCGCCGTTACTTGACCTCTTACGCTCCCACTTTGCCGTACAGGGCGCAACTCCGCTTACAACTGAGTTGGAGCAATTAGCTCGTGACCTCTTTCCCTTACTGCCTGAACTCGTCTCCCAGCAGACGGCACCAGTGTTGTACCTCGAACCAGAGCAAGAGAAACGCCGTCTCTTTGCGGTGCTAACGAACTTTTTCCTCCACCTTTCGGCATCCTCCCCGCTTCTACTTATCATAGAAGACGTGCATTGGAGCGACAGCACCAGTTTAGACTTTCTTCACTTGCTCGTGCGTCGCATCGTCTCACACCCTCTTCTCTTGCTAGTCACCTATCGCCAAGATGAAGTACGTGCAGAGTTGAGCAATTGGCTGGCACAGCTCACCCGCGAACGGCTGACCGAGACGCTCTGGCTCGCGCCTCTTTCGCGCAACGACATCGATCTCATGCTCTCGGCTCTCTTTGAACAGCGACACACGAGTCTCGACATGCGCCGTTTTCTGCACGGAGAATTTCTGGATACGCTCTACACCCTGACAGAAGGCAACCCTTTTTTCGTCGAAGAAACGCTCAGTGCCATGATTGCCGCGGGCGACATTTTCTACACCCAAGGCTACTGGCATCGCAAATCACTGCCTACGGCGCGTATTGCGCTCAGTGTTCAGGATGCGGTGCAACAACGAACACACCACCTGGGGGAAGCGGCCAAGCAGGTATTAACCCTGGCAGCGGTCGCCGGACGGCATTTTGATTTCGCCTTGCTCCAGCAACTTACGCGCTTTGATGAGGAGCAACTCCTCAGGATTATGAAAGAATTGCTGGCGGCTCAACTTGTGGTCGAAGAATCTACCGAACAGTTCGCATTTCGCCACGCGTTGACCCGCCATGCCATTTACACACAACTTCTGGCTCGTGAGCGTATACATCTGCACCGCACAATTGCCGAGACCATGGAGCACCTTCCTCCTACCACCTCTACTGCCCATGATGCACGTGTGGAAGACCTGGCTTACCATTTCTATCAGGGAAATCGCTGGCAGAAAGCGGCGGACTATGCACAGCGTGCTGGAGAGAAGGCTCTCAGACTGTACTCGCACCGGGCCGCCATCAATTATTTCACCTGGGCACTCTCTGCTGCCGATCATCTGTCCATTCTCCCTGCACCCTCGGCTTACCGCGCACGTGGGCAAGCCTATGAAACACTGGGTGAGTTTGAACACGCACAACATGATTACACCCAGGCATTGGATGCAGCGCGCACGATAGATGATCGCGTGGCAGAATGGCAAAGTACCATTGACCTGGGTTTTCTATGGGCAGGGCACGACTACGCGCAGGCAGAACCATGGTTTCGTCAGGCATTAGTCCTATCGCAGTCGCTCGATGATCCTGCTCTCCACGCCCGCAGCCTCAATCGCATCGGCAACTGGCATCTCAATGTGGAGCAACCACACGAAGCATTGCGCTACCATCAGGATGCTCTATCTGTTTTTCAGCAACTCCATGACGCACACGACATCGCCGAAACACTCGACCTCCTGGGCATGGCAAGCTATCTCGGCGGCGACCTGATCGAGGGCACGGCTTACCTGCAGCAGGCGGTTGCACTTTTTGGTGAGCTTGGAGACAAGCCTGGACTGACCTCAAGCCTGGCAACTTTAACGATGCGCGGCCCGAACTATCAAACCTATATGCAGGTCGCAGCAGCAAGTCTTGCCGAAGCGACCCAGGATGCCGAACACGCGCTCAAGATTGCACGCGAAATCGGACATCGCTCAGCCGAAGCGTACGCGCTCTTACAGCTTGGGCTGTGCCTGGGGCCACATGGCGAGTACAAGCGCGCATTCGAGGCTTTGAGGCAGAGTTTGCAGATTGCCGAGGAAATCGAACATCGCCAATGGCAAACGGCTGCCCACGCGATCCTAGGGGGAGTGTATGGCGATGTGCTCGCCTACCCACAGGCACGCGAACACTGCGAGCAAGCATTGGCTCTAGCACACGAGAGTGGTTCACTGGTCTGGACGCGCACTGCCACCGGATATATAGCCCCCGTAGTAATTCTGATGCATGATATTGCTCAAGCGGAAAAGCTGATTCACGCCACACACATTCTTGATACGCCTCCTGAAACCATGGCACAGCGCATGATCTGGTGCGCATTCGCGGAACTCGCACTGGCACATGGCCATCCGACACAAGCCCTGAAAATCATCGATCTGCTAATCGCAGCCGCTACACAGGGAAATGAGGTACAAAACAGCCTGCGCGTCTTGAAACTGCGCGGCGAGGTTCTAGCGGCGTTGCAGCGACCAGACGAAGCCGAAGCAGCACTAACAGCAGCGGAAGCTCTGGCTGTGGCACTAGGAGCACGATCAATGCAATGGCGCATTTGTATCGTGCTCGGCAACCTCTATCAAACCTGGGGAAAGAAAACAGAAGCCAAGCAAGCGTTTGCGACCGCCCGAACGCTGATTGACGAACTCGCTTCTACCATCACGGATGCACCTCTGCATGACAATTTTCTGCAACTGGCGACGGCTCAGTTACCCCACGCACGCCCCCTCTCAGCTAAGCAGGCTGCCAAGCAAGCTCACGGCGGGCTAACCGAACGCGAACGCGAAATAGCCACACTGATTGCCCAGGGGAAAATCAACCGCGAGATTGCTGACGTTCTGGTGCTGAGCGAAAGAACCATCGAAACCCATGTGAGTAATATCATGCTCAAGTTGAACTTCACCTCACGTAGACAAATCACAAGCTGGGTGATCGAAAGAGGCTTGACCACGCACACGTAAAAAACGTGTCCCTCATTTTCTACGTACAACTCTACAGAAATCTCCGTATTTGACCACGATGAAAACACCAGGCATCTCAGCTACACTGTGAGAGACAGCTAGGGAAGCATTCCCTGCGAAGATGCGAATTGAGAAACTATCCTCGCATCGAGAAAACAATTCTGAGATGACCATGAATGCTTTAGAAAAGAAGCAAGAAAAGGAGTAGCACTCATGACAGTGAAAGTATTGGATAGTAGCACGTTGAAAGCGAGCCTCCGTGGAGAACTCATCCAGCGCGACGATGCGGGCTACGATGCTGCCCGCAAAGTCTACAACGGCATGATCGACAAACATCCTGCCCTGATCGCTCGTTGCGCCGATGTAGCCGACGTCATTACAGCAGTCAACTTTGGGCGCGAGAACGACCTCCTCGTTTCTATCCGAGGCGGCGGACACAATGCCGGCGGGTTAGGGATCTGCGATGATGGCCTGGTCATCGATCTCTCGCTTATCCGCTACACGCACGTCGATCCCCAGACGAGAACTGTGCGTGTTGGAGGCGGCACCACCTGGGGCGAGGTCGATCACGCCACCCACGCCTTTGGCCTGGCAGTCCCCAGCGGCATCATCTCTACCACCGGTGTAGGTGGACTGACTCTCGGTGGTGGGCTAGGATATCTGACCCGCAGTTGCGGCCTCGCCATCGACAACTTGATCGCCGCCGACGTCGTGTTAGCAGACGGCAGCATGGTGACTGCCGACGAACAGCACCATGCCGACCTCTTCTGGGCTTTGCGCGGCGGTGGTGGCAACTTTGGCGTCGTCACTTCGTTTGTGTTCAAAGCTCACCCGATCGATACCGTCTATGGCGGCCCCATGTTCTGGGAGATGGAACAGGCACCCGCGGTAATACAGTGGTATCGGGAGTTCATCAAACAGGCACCCGATGACCTCAACGGATTCTTTGCCTTCCTGATCGTACCTCCAGGGCCGCCTTTTCCTGAGCATCTCCACAACAAGAATATGTGCGGGATAGTGTGGTGCTACACCGGAGCAATGGAGTCAGACGAAGCAACCTTCAAACCCATTCGCGAGAAGTTCCCGCCAGCACTTGATTTCGTTGGCCCCATCCCGCATCCGGCACTACAAAGTATGTTCGATGCACTGTACCCGCCAGGACTGCAGTGGTATTGGAAAGCGGACTTCGTCAACGAGTTGAGCGACGAGGCCATCGCGGTCTACATCAAGTATGGCTCTCAACTGCCATCCATACAGTCAACCATGCACCTCTACCCGGTGAATGGCGCGGCACAGCGGGTGGGCAAGAACGACACGGCATGGAGTTATCGCGATGCCACCTGGGCCGCAGTGATCGTTGGAGTCGATCCCGACCCGGCGAACAGGGACAGCCTCGTCAACTGGGCCCGGCAGCACTGGGAAGATATACATCCCTATTCAGCAGGCGGTGCCTACGTGAATTTCATGATGGAAGAAGGCCAGGAGCGCGTCAAAGCCTCCTACCGCGACAACTACGAGCGGCTGGCTGCCATCAAGCGCAGGTACGATCCTACCAATTTCTTTCGCGTGAATCAGAACATCACACCTGCCCCATAAGCCCGCCACAGGAAAAATTGACGGTCGAGCTTAGCAGCAGCTAATAGAAATTGGGTGCTGCTAAGCTCGACATTGAGGAGAATACGCAGTAAAGGAAGAACTACCCTATGACAGCACAGATCGTCTCGCGGCGCATTGCAGCAATCCACGCGGCTACGCCAGTGCTTGAGTTTCTCACGACATCGTCCCAGGCACGCCGCCAGCATGAGCCGGGAGTGGCCAACTTCCTATTGGGCAATCCTCACGAGATGCCGCTACCTGGCTTCGTGAACGCGCTCCAGCACTGGAGCGTTCCCCAGAACAAGGATTGGTTCGCCTACAAGATAAACGATCCTACGGCACAGGCTGTCGTAGCGACTGTCCTGCGCGAGCAACGCAACATGCCTTTCGCGCCTGATGATATCTTTCTCACCAATGGGGCCACTGGCGCACTCACCGTCGCGCTCGGTGCCGTGCTAGACCCCGGCGGCGAGGTGGTGTTCATCTCCCCTCCCTGGTTCTTCTATGAGGCGTATATCGTCGCATCCGGCGGCATTCCGGTTCGCGCGAAGGTCGATCCGTCGACCTTCGACCTCGACATAGACGCCATCGTAGCCGCCATCTCGCCGCACACTCGTGCCATCATCATCAACTCTCCCAATAATCCGACTGGCAAGCTGTACCCGCCAGAGACACTGCAACGGCTTGCTGCCGTCTTGATGGCAGCGTCGGAGCGTTACGGTCGCCCGATCTACCTGCTCTCCGACGAGGCCTACTCCCATCTCGTCTTCGACGGTCGCTCTTACCACAGTCCCACCGCCTTCTACTCTCGTTCGTTCCTCATTTACACCTATGGTAAAACGCTGCTCACCCCTGGTCAGCGGCTTGGTTACATTGCGCTACCGCCAACGATGCCCGACCGGGAGGAGATGCGCGTTGCCCTGGCACTCTCGCAGATCGTGAGTGGCTTTGCCATCGCGACTGCCCTACTCCAGCACGCGATTGTCGATATGGAGACACTCTCCATCGATATTGCGCATCTACAGCAGAAGCGTGACTACCTCGTCGGTTCTCTGCAAGGGATGGGCTACGAGGTGCATGTACCCGAAGGAACCTTCTACCTCCTGCCCAAATCGCCCTGGACAGATGATCGGGCTTTCGCCGATCTGCTGCTCACCCACGATATCCTTGTTCTGCCGGGAACCTGGGTGGAGCTACCAGGCTACTTCCGCCTCTCTTTTACCGCTAACGATGAAATGATCGAACGTTCGTTGTCTGGCTTCGCGGCAGCGCGGGAGTACGCGCTGGCACATACACCGGTTGCTGCTAAAAATAACATCAGGCTGTAGTCCCCTTGATTACGCATAAGATCAGGGCTTCTCACAAGGTGCGCCAGGCAGGAGTGTAGAGAGCGACCGCTTTCTACACTCCTGCCTGGCGCACCTTGTGAGAATTTGTGGTATCATGATGCAAACCATGAGTTTTGTTAATTTCTTACAGCATATCCCATTTCTTTTCGCAGACATATCTGCTATACTGGCACACAATATAATTCAAGATAATTTCAAGATGACTTGATAAATGAATCGTGTGGGAGCGGACCTTGCAAGGAGTACTCGGCAACAATGTCGCAGCATAGAATCAATCGACATAGTCATTATGCTCAAGGGGTGAAAACCTCGGAGCTATTCACTTTCTCTCGTCATACGGTGGCATGTGAACGCCATCCTAACCGGAACGAGGACACTATTATTGCCCACGAAGCGAGCGGCCTGGCGGCCGTTTTTGATGGCGTGGGTGGCAGTGCAGCCGGAGAAATCGCCTCGCAGACCGCAGCTCGCTCCACGCTTGAAGGCTGGAAACATGCGCTCCAGCAGGTGCAAAAAGGGCACAAAGTCCTTAGGATTCTTGAAGAGCAGAAAGAGCATAGCCACGCTGATCTCTGCACTATACTCGAACAACTCGTCCTTGATGCCGATGATCAGGTACGCAACGATGGCGCACGGCGGGCCGGCACCAGCGACCTCGCCACCACCGTCGCATTAGCGGCTTTCATTCGAAAGATGGATGCTCCTGGCTATACCATGGTCCATGCCCATGTAGGAGATAGTCGTATCTATCTTCTACGTCCCAACGAACCGCTCAAACGACTCACCAACGATGATGGACTCCTGGCAAAATTAGTAGAAAATCAGGTCGTTCACGAGAAAGACGCGCTGCGCATCGATCAGGCTATGCGCACAGACCAACTCTCCGACACAGAATATAGCTACTTCCGCTTACGCGGCGGCATCACGCAAGCCCTTGGCGGCCCCTTACCACCAACCATCCATCTTGACCAGGTATCAGTGTTCCCTGGCGATCGCATCCTGCTCTGTACCGATGGTATCCACGACAATTTGATTGATGAAGAAATTGCCGCCATCTTGCGCTCCGAACCTCGCGCATCCGCGGCACGTCTGTTGGTAGAACACTCCATCGAACGCTCCCATCAGGAACGCCATTTCACTGTTCGTGCCAAGCCAGATGATATGAGCGCCATCGTCATCACCTGTCGGTATTAACCCTATTGCGGTGCATTAAATCTATTGAATTGTTTTGTACCCCAATCTTTCACCACAACCCGTTCAAATAAATACCATATTAGTACCATAGAATGCCGCTATTATGCGGTGATTTCATTTTTTCGTGCTATACTGTTTATAATGCAATAGTTAGGATGCCTTAAATAGCTCCCTTGTAAGCAAACGTGAAGAGTGGCATTGCTTAAGCACTTGGGTATTTGAGAAGGAGTCGCGTTCTCGTGGGTAGAAAAGTTTGGTGTATTCTTGGGCTATGTTTAATTGCACTACTGAGCGCGTGCGGTGCGCCACAGAACAACCAATTGGCACCGACACAGCCCCTGATCAGTGATAGCATACATGCAGAGCAGAAGCCGTCACCCACTCCACTGCTACAGATTCCCCCCCAAGTTGCCACCCTTACGCCTACCCCTAAACCTGTACCCACGCACCCTACGATTCCTACCCTTGGCTCCCCCACGAATATTCCTCCTACAGGTTCTGGCTCGGCTCCCTATGGCCCACCACCCGCGATGACAGCCGAAGAGATTCAGCTAACCCAACAACTCTATGCCTTGATTAATCAAGACCGTGCCGTGAGAGGTCTCTATCCCTTTGTCTGGAATAGCACTCTAGCGGGTGGTGCCCGATTACACAGTTGGAACATGGTGCATTGCGGCTTTAGCCATACCTGCCCTGATGGACTTGACCAGTGTACGCGCATCGCTAACGAAGGCTTCGCGGGCTTTTCAGATTGCGGTGAATGTATTGGTCTTGCTGGCCCCTATCCCACTGCCTGGGCCGGTATCGACGCAGTGCAAGAGAGCATGATCAATGAGCCCCCCAACGGCTGGCATCGCATCCACCTGACCAGCACGACCTTACATCGCATCGGTATCGGCATCTTTGTAGACTCAAGGGGCTGGCCTTGGTTCACAGAAGACATGGTTAGTTAAATCCAGCGTAGGGGCCGATTTATCGGCCTGTGCAGCTTGCCGATAAATCGGCGGTGGGCGCGCTAAAGCGGCCCCTACAGACCATTCATAGGACTTAGCTTTGGCTTACATAAGATGTATTGACTCTTGCGCTTCACCTACTGTCACCCGTCCTTTGAGAAGATCAGCGGCCTTCTCGGCGATCATGATGGTGGGAGCGTTGGTATTACCGTTGACTATGGTGGGCATGATCGAGGCATCAACGACGCGTAAGCCTTCTACGCCGCGCACACGCAACTGCTCATCGACCACAGCCAATGCGTCATGACCCATCTTACAGGTGCCAACGGGATGATACAGCGTTTCAGCACTGCGACGGATATACGCGACCAACTCCTCATCGCTCTGCACCTGCCACCCTGGCAGCATCTCCTCGCCACGGAACGGGTCGAAAGCTTTAGCTTGTGCCAAGCGGCGCGCCAGCTTTATCCCCTCGACGAGAACTTGTAGATCGGCCTCACTGGTCATATAGTTGCCAGAGATGGCGGGATGCTGCGTCGGATCGGTCGAGCGTAAAGACAGACGACCACTACTCTGCGGACTGACGAGCGTCGGGCCAATCGTAAAGCCATGTCCTTCCGGTGCCGTGAAGCCATGGTTAATGTAGTAAACGGGCGCGAAATGGTACTGCAAATTCGGCTCTGGGAGATCAGGCCTGGTTTTGAGGAAGGCACCCGATTCCGCGACATTCGAGGTAAATGGGCCGCTCTGGTGCTCTATGTACTCTTGCATATTCTCCGCGGTCTCAAGTCCGTAAAGCGAGACAGGTTGCGTAGAGGCGTAGCACACGCTGACAAACGGGTGATCCAGCAAATTCCCACCCACGCCAGGCAGATCTGCCACGACATTAATGCCCATTGAGCGCAAATGATCGGCTGGCCCAACGCCGGAGAGCAGAAGCACCTGCGGAGAATTGACCGCACCACCGGAAAGAATGACTTCTTTGTTGCTACGAACCTGCTGCTCCACGCCATCCTTGAGATAGGCGATACCAACGGCGCGTGTACCCTCAAAGAGAATCCGGCTGACCAGAGTCTCCGTCTGCAAGGTCAGATTGGGGCGGCTGAGAGCGGGATGTAAATACCCTACGGCGGCACTATGGCGTCGCCCCTGCTTCTGCGTCACCTGGTATTTGCCAAACCCCTCCTGCGAAGCACCGTTAAAATCATCATTTTCGGGCCAGCCCAGCTCTACACCAGCCTCGATGAAAGCTTCTGAGAGCGGGCTATTATAGGGCCGATCCATCACATTGAGTGGGCCGCCGCTACCATGATATTCCGAGGGGCCGCGTTCCTGGTTCTCGGCTTTCTTGAAATAAGGCAGTACCTCGCTGTAGCCCCAACCCTCGTTGCCCAACTCGCGCCAATGGTCATAGTCATAGCGATTGCCGCGAATGTAAATCATCGCATTGATCGAACTGGAACCGCCGAGCATCTTGCCGCGTGGCCAATAGAGCTTACGATGATTGAGATGTGGCTCCTCATCTGTGTAGTAGGTCCAATCACGGGCTGTTTGAAACATTTTACTGAAGGCGACGGGGATGTGGATCTCCTGGGCATCATCAGGGCCACCAGCTTCAAGCAGGAGGACAGTGGTCTGCGGGTCTTCGGTCAGACGATCAGCGAGTACACAACCTGCTGAGCCTGCTCCGACGATGATGTAATCGTACACGGTAGTTTCCTTTCATCAGCGAATGCCTCGAGTGTTTAGCTATCCTTTGCCAAACACCAGAAAGTTTTGTGGGCGTAAGCGCGTCCTTACACCCAATACATAGTGTACCATATCAGACATTTGATTTGTCCCAGGCTCAACCATTGAAAACCAACTAACCCTTGCAGTTCCTCAGTCATTTCTCGTACAATAACCAATACGAAGGCGAAATGTTCCCCTATTGCTACCACGAGTTAACCGCAAAATAGATGGAGGAATATCCGCTACCCGCTATGAAAGAACCTAGCAACCAGCAGTATGGTGCGGATGTCTACTAAAAAGGAGCCGATCATGCCACAACGTGAAGCAGTTATTGTTGAAGCCGTGCGTACAGCCATTGGTCGCCGTAACGGGCGTTTGAAGGATTGGCACCCGGTTGATTTACAGGCCCAGGTGCTGGCCGCGTTGGTGCAACGTACAGGCCTTGATCCTGCCTTGGTAGATGATGTCATTATTGGCTGTGTTAGCCAAGTGGGAGAGCAGAGCCTGAATGTGGGACGCAATGCCGTCCTCGCCGCCGGTTTTCCAGAGTCAGTGCCAGGCACAACCGTTGATCGCCAGTGCGGCTCAAGCCAGCAAGCCATTCATTTCGCGGCCCAGGGCGTTATCAGTGGAGCGTATGATATCGCCATAGCCAGTGGTGTCGAGGTGATGACAAGAGTTCCCATGGGGTCTTCCTACGCACAAGGCCCAGGCGCACCTTTCGGCAGCCAGATGATTCACCGCTACGACAATAAACTCGTCCATCAAGGCATCAGTGCCGATATGATAGCACACAAGTGGGAACTGAGCAGAGAGAACCTGGATGCCTTTAGCCTTGAAAGCCATCGTCGCGCCGCACAAGCCACAGCAGAGGGACGCTTCAGCAGCCAGATCGTACCGATTACGATAAAGAACGAAGATGGCAGTAGCAGCATCTTTGACAGGGACGAGGGTATACGCGCCGATACCAGCCTGGAGAAACTGGCTAGCCTCAAACCAGCCTTCAAGCCCGACGGACTGATTACGGCTGGCAACTCCTCGCAGATCAGCGATGGCGCGGCAGCCGTCCTCATCATGGAACGCGGCACCGCCGAACGGCTGGGGCTGCGACCGCGTGCGCGCTTTGTCTCCTTCTCAGTGGCTGGCGATAATCCCATCTTCATGCTCACGGCCCCCATTCCCGCCACCGCCAAAGTGCTGGCCCGTGCTGGCCTCACGCTCGACCAGATTGACCTCGTTGAGATCAACGAAGCCTTCGCCAGCGTTGTCCTGGCATGGCAACATGAAACCGGGGCAGACCTCCGTCGCGTCAACGTCAACGGCGGCGCGGTAGCGGTAGGACATCCTCTGGGAGCGTCCGGCGCACGTCTGACCACCGTCTTACTGCATGAACTGGAACGCAGCGGCGGTCGCTATGGTCTGCAAACCATCTGCGAAGGCGGCGGCATGGCCAATGGCATGATTATTGAAAGGATTTAGGTTCTATGCTGAACTTTGCTCCCACGGAAGAGCAAGAAGAGGTACGCAGACTTGCCCACAGTCTCGCCACGGCTGAATTGCGCCCACAGGGACGTGGTGCGGAAAAGGCCGCCAACATCTCGCCAGAACTGCTCCAGACGCTGGCCCAGACCGGCTTAACCACACCTTTCGCTGAAAGTTATGGCGGCTCAGGCCCCATCGAGGCGGTAACATACACGCTCATTGCCGAAGAATTAGGCTATGGCGATGGCGGACTGGCTATGAACATTATCGGTTCAATGATGGGACCGCTGGCAGTATCACTGGCAGGCACTGAACGCCAGCAAGAACAATATATCAAACCATTTTGCGATGAGCGCACGGGCAATCGCCAGCGTGGCAGCCTGGCCTATGCCGAGCGCACGGGCGGTTACGCCCTCGCGGATATAAGCGCGACGGTACGTCTGGAAGGTGGCAACTACATTCTCAACGGCGTCAAGCGCGACGTGCTGGGTGGAGGAGATGCCAGCTTGCGTGTTGTGCTGGCTCGGCTGGCAGACCCAACGGGCTCGACGGGCAGCGATGGGCTCTGTGCCTTAGTCGTACCAGCAGAAGCCACCGGGCTACGCGTCAGCAATGATACGCAAAAGTTGGGGCTGTTTGCAGCTCCCAGCGCTGCGTATATTTTCGAGAATGTTGCTGTTCCCGCCTCCTCTATGCTAGGCGAGGTCGGCAACGGTGGAGTAATTCGTGCTGCTACACTCTACACTATTCTGCGCGCAGGGGTTGCCTGTGGTATGGCCCGTGCCGCCTTTGATTATGCACGCGATTATGCCCAGGGCCGTATCGCTTTTGGTCGCCCCATCGCCTCCTACCAGGGCATCGCCTTCATGGTCGCGGAGATGGCGATGAAGTTGGATGCAGCACGTCTGCTGCTCTGGCGAGCAGCGGCGAGTTGGGATCGAGCCACTGACTGCGCGACGTTAGTGCAGGAGGCCGAAGCGGCACAGTCGCAAGCAGTCAAGATTGCTAAG
This sequence comes from Ktedonobacterales bacterium, assembly GCA_038209195.1. Classification (GTDB taxonomy): domain Bacteria; phylum Chloroflexota; class Ktedonobacteria; order Ktedonobacterales; family Ktedonobacteraceae; genus JBBQXY01. Next base: position 28,714 of record JBBQXY010000057.1, read on the forward strand.
GCGAATACTATTGATGCCGTCCAGATCATGGGTGGCGCAGGCTTTATGCAAGATCATCCCGCTGAAATGTGGATGCGTAATGCGGCAGCAATGGAGTAGAAACAAATGATTGATTTCACCCTCAGCAAAGCACAAGAAGCGGCCCGCGACTACGCACACCAGGTAGCAGTCGAGGAGATGCGCCCCATCTCGCTGGAATGCGACCGCAGCGAGAAGATCCCTGAGTCATTTTTCTGGAATATGCAGCGTCGCTTTTGGGGCGGTGCTGCGGCTCAGGCGCGTACCCAAGCTCAGGAAGAGGAGGAGAAGCAGAGCAACATTTTCTCCTTGCTTTCACAGGAAGAGATGGCCTGGGGTGATGCCGCCCTCTCCACCGCTATTCCAGGGCCGGGGCTAGCCGCGCCACCAATTCTCTCACAGGGAACGCCCGAACAGCAGATGCGCTTCCTTAGCCCCTACATGGATGGCAAACTCCACTGGGGCGCGCTGGCCCTGACGGAACCGGGTATTGGCTCCGATGTGGCTGGTATGTCCACCACTGCTGTGCTCGACGGCGATGAATGGGTGCTCAATGGACACAAGCACTATATCACCAATGGCGCACGCGCCGACCTGGTCGTCACCTTTGCCACTATCGATAAGAGTTTGGGACGCGACGGCATTCGCCCCTTTGTCGTTCCTCAGGGCACACCCGGCTTTATCGTTGGGCGCATCGAAGAGAAAATGGGCCTGCGTGCCTCGCAGACCGCCGAGTTGATCTTTGAGAACTGCCGTATTCCTAAAGATAATTTGCTCAGTGGACGCGAGAGCAGCAAAAAGGCAGGCTTCAAAGCAGCAATGGGAACGCTGGATGCCACCCGCCCCATGGTTGGTGCGCTCGCAGTTGGCATCGCTCGCGCCGCCTACGAGACCGCGACACAATGGGTCAAAGAGGAACTCCCCAAAGGATATCCAGCACTGAAACGGCGCGAGATCGAGGCCGATCTGGAAGAGATTCGGCAGGAACTGGAAATGGCTCGTTTCCTAGTGTGGCGTGCGGCTTGGATGGCTGACAAGCGCATTCCCAACTCGAAAGAAGCCTCCATGTGCAAGGCTTACGCCGGCGCATTAGTGATGAAGTCAACTGCTACGGCGGTACGCATTACGGCACCAGGCGAAAATTCTGACTATAAACAGCTCATTCAGAAGTGGTTCCGCGA
>JBBQXY010000058.1:0-29882 GCA_038209195.1 Ktedonobacterales bacterium
ACGTACACAGTTGATCCTGGTATTTTTCGCGTTTATCATGATCGGGTCGAACGATGGGGCACTGGGAGTGCTTATTCCGAGTTTGGGAACATATTATGCCGTGGATAAAGCCACGATTGGATTGATTTTTCTTGCCAGTACGGTAGGCTTTCTTACGGCTGCCTTCATGAGTGGGCCTTTGGTTGAGGCTCTTGGTCGTCGCCTCTTCATGGTGTTGGGCGCAAGCTCTTTTGTGGTGAGTGCCGCCATTATTAGCGTGAGGCCGCCTTTCGCTCTGCTGATTGTTATCCTCTTGCTGCTTGGTTTCGGTGTGGCCATCCTTGATGCTGGCCTCAACACCTATATTGCGGGCTTGCCGCGCAGTACGGCTTTACTTAACTATCTGCATGCCTTTTATGGCTTTGGCGCATTGCTCGGCCCGATTATGGCTTCTGCGATCCTGAGTATAGGATTTGGCTGGAATGCCGTCTACGTTGTCTTTGTGCTGGTGGGACTGATCGTGCTTGTTGGCTTCGCATTATCCTTCAAAGTTCAGAAAGACACTGCCATCCATAGCACTGAAAAGGCCGAGGGAAATACCTTGCTGCTGGCGCTCAAGATGCGTGTAGTTTGGCTCATCGCTTTTTTCTTGCTCTTTTATGTTGGTGGCGAGGTCAGCCTTGGCAATTGGAGCTACAGTTTTTTGACCGAGGAACGACATGCGCCTTTGCTGCTCTCTAGCTGGATCGTGAGCGGCTATTGGCTTGGCCTCACATTGGGGCGTCTCACGCTGGCCCGTTTAGCACAACGCTTAGGGGAGAAGCGTCTCATTCAAGGGTGCCTGGTCGGAGTAGTGGTAGGCGTGCTGCTGGTCTGGTTACTACCTGGCAGTATTGTCTCCGCTTTTGGTCTTTGCCTGACGGGTTTTAGCCTTGGCCCAATTTACCCCACTGCTATTGCATTAACATCAAAACTCATTACGGCGCGTTTCCTGCCCAGCGCGATTGGGTTTATCGCTAGCATGGGAAGCATGGGGGTCGCTATTTTTCCATGGTTGGCGGGAAATCTAGCGCAAACTGTTGGTCTGTGGTCTCTGCTACCATTTGTGATTGTTTTGACCGCAATGATGTCGTTGTTCTGGGTGTTATTGCAAGCTCACTCACAGACGGAAAAAGGTTGAGGGCAGGTAGTGCTAGAACATTACCATAGTACGATAAAACACCATACCAATCCGTAGAAAAAAATCACGCTACTCGTCATAACACTGGTAATGGTCTTAGAAGGCGAGACTATTACCGTGATAACGAGCAGGATAAATGCTGCCGCCGTTAAAGCTAGCAGCCAAAATATACGTTGCCACCCCCGCAATCTGGGAATGTGATGCCACAGCCGTACAAAGAGGACGATGCTGATGATTACGATGATGTTTGAGAGAATCAGGCCAATCAATCCGACCGTCGCTTCAGAGCTAAATGTTACCAGAATAGCGAACACGCCGAAAGCAGTGATAAGGACACCAAGAAAATAGAGTATGCCGCTGAAAACGCCAACGCGGTCAGTAGTCTGTATTCTTGGCGTGTTGTAAGTAGGTGTTGACATGCTGCCCCATTCCTCGACAATAGGGGGCTGCGCGCTCGTTTCATCTGCCACAGGTGGAGTTGTATCGTCATCTGCTGACAGAGGTGGAGGGAGATGATGGCTCTTGAGTGCTGAGGGAGGATTATGGCCGTTCAGTGGGGGGGGAGGCGGTGCTTTATATTCAGCTTGTCCTGCAACTTCCTCTTCTTCAATGTTGTGCAATAAAGTCCCACAACGTTTACAGTAGGTACTGGTGCGCTCGTTTTCAAAACTACAGTGAGGGCATTGCATTATCTCTTCCTTTTGTGCTAACCGTTCTTTTTCAACTCAACGCTTGGTATTGATTGTTTGTGGGCATAAAAAATAGCCTTGCTTAATGATGCAAGGCTATTTTACCGTATCCTTTGTTGAGAGTCGAGAGTGTGTTTGCGCTATGGGCATCAAAAGAGGGTGGGGGTTGTTACTAGGGGGCTTAATTTGCGTGGAGAACCGTCGCGGTTGAAAAGATAGGGGTTTAAGATGCCATCCTCATCGGTGGGGGTTAGTCCTGCTTCTTGAATGAAGCGCGAGGCCACGGCATCGCTACCCCGATAGCGTTGGATGCAAGAAAGGAAGAGCAATTTTTGCGCACGCGTAAAGGCTACATAGGCCAGGCGGCGTTCCTCGGCAAGACCTGAAACTACGATAGGGCCATCTTCGGCCATGGTATAGGAGCGGCGGTGCGGAAAGATGCCCTCGGTCAGACCCATGACAAAAACAACAGCACTTTCCAACCCCTTCGCTTTATGCACCGTCATCAGATTGACGCAATCGCGCTTGTTTTTGCTCGTATCTTCGGCCTTCTCTTTGAGCAAGGCCATGCCCTGTAGAAATTGGTCGATGGTGTGATAGCGTTTCGCGATCTGTGTCAGCTCTTCAAGTTCATCGTAGCGAACCTCTAACTTTACCTCTTCGTGGTGGGAGGGAGCTTCTTGCTCTTCATCGTGGTGTTCTTGCTGCTTTCCGTCGCTATGGCGTAAATGAACATCATAGGCCCGTTGGCGGATCAGGCGAATAGCTTCCGCGGGAGAGTTGTTACAATGCGCTTGAACATGTTTCAGCAGCGCGATGAAATCTTTCACGGCAGGTTGGAACTCGGCTGGCACCACGTAAGATTGCTCGTCGCAGAATTGGAGCAGGGGACGTCCCCCGGCCTGAGCCGTTAATGTGCCATAGAACGTCGGTGTGAAACGGTGCGACGATTTTGTGGTGCGGGCGAAATACTCGCGTGAAGGAATATGTGCCACTGTGCGAAAGGCATTGTTCAATTCACCGCAGCGAATGGGTGTGAAAAATTCGTCCCATTTCCGCGGTTGTGGGCTGGTGCGTGTGGTCAGGTACTCCGCGTGTAGTTGCACTCCATGGACGAGGGCGAGATAGGCCAACATATCACGAGTCGTTTTGCGTTTGAAAAAAGACGAACCGCCTATTGTGCGATAGGGAACGTTGTTGCGTGCGAGCGCGATTTCAAGCGAGGCCAGATGATGATTGGTGCGTGAAAGGACAAAAATATCATGGTACGAGAGCGTGTCCTTCTGCTCACGCCATACTCGCACTAGCTCGGCAATATGAGTGGCGAGGCCATTGGCTTCGCTCTCCTGATCTTCATAAGCGGTCACTTGAATGGGCGCACCATCGGGGCAGGTTGCGCGCAATATTTTCTCGAAACCAGGGGTAATATCATTGTGGCCGATCAAGCGATTGGCGGCCTCGAGAATTTGGGGCGTTGAGCGATAATTGTGCTCGATATGGTAAATCTTGCCCTTGGGATACATGGTGCGAAACGAGAGGATTGAGGCTTCTGGACTGGCCCCGCGAAATTGGTAAATAGCCTGGTCGGGGTCGCCCACGACGACAACGTTATTTTTCGGAGCTGCCAGGTATTGGATCAGTTGATACTGCGAAGGGTTGGTATCCTGTGTTTCATCAACTTGCAAGTACACATACCGCTCTTGCCATGTTTTACGAAACTTGGGACTACTGTGCAGTAAGTTGAGTGGGACGTAGATCAGGTCGGAGAGATCATAGAGCTTTTCTTTTTGTTTGCTCTCTTCATAGCGCAGATAGAACTCCTGGTAACGTTCCGCTACTTCGCTATCGCTATCCATAGAGTCGCGAAAGAAACTGGCGGACTGCTCTGGTGCTATCATCGCTTCCTTGGCACGGTCTACCGCGCCCAATACATCGAGTATTTCGACATCCCAGTTCATGCCTCGGTTACGATTGCTGCGCCAAGGACGAATAATATCTTCGGCTAGCCACTGGCGCGGCTCCCCACTGAGTAAGCGTTTATTCAATTCCAGGGGTGTCCACTGTAACTTCTCGCGCAGCATTAGGTGTCCAAGGCCATGAAATGTGACAACACGCAGAGCTTTCAGCGCCGTTGCGCTAAAGCCGCGTGCTTTCAGGGCTTTCAAGGCGCGTTTCTCCATTTCATTGGCGGCGGCACGGGTGAAGGTGACGCATAAAATCGTTTCGGGCGCGATAGCTTCGTCAGCGACCAGGCGCACCAGCCGTTGCACGAGAATAGAGGTTTTGCCGGTGCCGGCGGCGGCGATGAAGGCGGCAGGTCCTTCTGTGTGGGCGATGGCTGCAGCTTGCTGTGGATTGGCTGCAAACTGTGTTGGCTGACTTTTGGTGGTGGCTGCTTTGGCTACTGTGACGGTACGCTTTGTTCCCTGAGCTGGCATCCTGTTAATCTCTTCCTCACTGTCCTCGGTTTCCAACTCGTACTATAACATGGTTCTATCAATGTTGGCAACTGAGGTAGGACTTGACAATAGATGTACTTATATGTACCATGTATATAAATGTTACAAAGTGGAGGGCTTGCTTTGTTTATTGATGTTGTGACCAGTGATGCTTTTGAACATAGTTTGAGCCAACTTCCGTTACCAATGCGGGAAACCGTGATCAAGAAGGTGCGTTTGCTGGCTGAGAATCCAGCACATCCATCGCTCAATGCGCATCGTATAAAAACGGTGAAGGCGTCTATCTGGGAATGTTACATTACTGAGAGTATGCGCCTCCTCTATGAAGTGAAAGACAAGTGTTTGTTCTTGTGGGAGCTGGGGTCGCATGCCATTGTGGACAATGTGCGCTTGCGCAGCTTTGCCGCCAATACTCGTTTTAATCGCAGAGATGATATCTTAGCGGACACTCTTCCCATCCCCCTGATCCCCGTGCAGCCTGAACAAGAGAAACCACACTTCGATGCTTTCGACTGGGAAAACATCGTTTCTATAGACTCAGTGAATGAACAACAAGGCTCGCCCAATCACTTTGCCCGCTTCCAAAGCGCGCATCTGCGTATTCTGGGGGTGCCTGCGCAGTTGGTAGGGCCGATGAAGGCGGCAGCGTCGCTGGAGCAGGCACTAGCGTTGCCAGGCTTGCCTGAGCAGACGTGTTCATGGTTGGAGGAATTGAGCACCTCAGCCGAACTGGAAAAAGTCATGTTCGACTCTTCTCGTCTGCTGTACCGTTCGACCCTCGCTCTGCTGGAGGGCTATTGTGAGGGCAAGATCAAACGCTTGATGCTGAATCTGCAACGACCAGAACAGCAACAGTTTGTAGAGATGGAATGCACACCGCTGATTTTACTCAAAGGGGCGGCAGGCTCTGGCAAGACGACGGTTGGGATATACCGCGCCATTCGTCTGGCTGAGCAAGGCCGAAATGTCATGATCCTCACCTATAATCACACCTTAGCCTCGATTACCAAGTCGTTAGTGGAAGAGCTGATCGGCCCGTTACCGGCAAATCTGCATGTGAAAACCCTGCATAGTTTGCTGGGGAGCTTTTTAAAGCAGCGTGCTGCAGGTTTTACTATCGCAGGGCAAGTGGTGTTGCGCAAGACACTGCACGACGCCCTGCATGAAGTACGTGTGAAGGAGACGACAACGGTATTGCTGCGCGATGAGAATTTTTTTGAGGAAGAGTTTAAGCGCGTCATCAAGGGACTGGGCTTAAAAAGTGTGGAGGAGTATAAGGAAGTCGAACGTTATGGACGCAAAACAGCCCTGAACGCGAAACAACGCGAAGCTGTGTGGCGCGTCTACGAGGCGTACCAGCGTCGTTTAGGACAGTTAAAGCAGCATGATTGGTCAGATCCCGTTCTATTGACGTTAGATTCTTTACAAGTCCAGCCAGCGGCACATCCCTATGATGATATCATCATCGATGAAGCGCAAGATTTGACTCCGGTTGACTTGCGCGTGCTTCAGCAACTGGTTAAACCGAATGGCAGTATGATGATTCTTGCCGATGCGGCACAAACGTTGTACTCACGCGGTTTTTCATGGAAACAAGCCGGCTTGCAGGCACGAGGCCGAACGGCAATCCTGCGAAAAAATTTCCGCAATACGCGTCAAGTTGCCGAGGCAGCGGCGCACTTACTGCAACAGAACACCTTAATGCGCTCCACCAATGAATACGTTGACCCCGAATGGACACAGCGACAAGGGCCAGCACCCATTGTCATCAAGGCCACCAGCATGTTTGGGCAAATTGAGGTAGTGAGAGATCGTATTCTTGACTTGGTTAGTGATCAGGAATTTCGGCTCTCCGACTTTGCTCTGCTCTGTCCTACCAATCAACTCTGTGAACAGTGTCAGCATGAGCTAGAGCAATCGGGTTTGCGCACCGTTTTGCACAAGGATAGTGACTTTGACTTGTTGGAGGAGCGTATTAAGATATTGACCATCCACTCGGCTAAGGGCTTGGAGTTTCCTGTCGTCTTTCTGATGGGACTAACGATGGGGGAACTTCCCTCCAGCAAGGGATACCAACACCTGGATCGCGAGGAGGTAGAGCTATTTATCGAGCAGCAACGCACTTTGTGCTACGTCGGTATGACGCGTGCTGCTGAAGCTCTGTACCTCCTCACGACCAAGGGTAATGAATCGCGCTTCATCAACGAGCTAGCAGAAAAGGTCAAGGTCTGGTAGGCAGGGCTGCCATTTCCTATAGCCGAATAACGACTTTTCCCTGCCCTGCTTTGACGCGTTGTTGTAATGTTCGATTCCCTGCATAGACGATGACCTCGTAAGCCTCGCGTTGCGGGCGAAATGCGTTAAAGTGCTCCTCGATTTCCACCGCAATATAATCTTGCTGGACGCGACAACTTATCGCTATTGTGGCGAAAGAGCCCTGTTGATAGGCAAGGGAGGAGCCATCGTCCTCGTAAAGGGTATAGCTGGCAAGGCCATCGGTACCCATGTAACAGCTAATAGTTAGCGGGTCAGTGGGAGACTGATCGACATAGGGCATCAGTGGGCTAGTAGGTACAATGCTATTGCCACGAATGAACAGGGGCCAGCGTTCCAAAGGTGCGGCAATTTCACTCCAACCCCGACCAGCATACTCTTTCCCGTCCCAATAGCCGAACCATAAGCCTTCTGGCAGATAGACGCTCCAGCTCGTTGCTCCCTGTTTATAAATGGGGGCTGAGAGCAATGCATCGCCGACCAGGAACTCGTCCTGCACATCACAGGCCTCTTCATCCTGAGGGTAGTGATAGTACAGAGGGCGGATGATAGGCGTACCTGTCGTGTTCGCCTGGTGAAAAAGGTTGTAAAGGTAGGGCAGTAGGCGGTAACGCACTTCTATAGCTGCGCGATAGGCACTTTCGAATGGTTCACCAAATGCCCATGGCTCCTGATCAGGATTGCCAATGGCATTGTGATTGCGGCAGAACGGCAGGAGCGCGCCGAGTTGCGCAAAGCGTACCAAAAGTTCACCGTTGCTAACTTCCCAGAAGCCACCGATATCTACGCCAATAAAAGCCACTCCACTCATGCCTATGTTCAGGCACATCGGTATAGCCAGCAGAATATCTTCCCATTGGCTGGTATTGTCGCCCGTCCAGAGGGCCGCGTAGCGTTGCATACCGGCTGTGCCAGAACGGGTCATCACAAATGGGCGCTTGTTAGGTTGTAAACGCGTTAAGCCTTCGTAGGTGGCGCGCGCCATCTCCATGCCATAGGCATTATGATAAAACTTGTGTAGCGTTCTGCCTCCGTCCGGCCCAGTAGGTTGATCTCCACTTGCCTGATGCAGGACAGTATCAGGCATGGTATTCGACGAAGTCTCCATCTCTACGGCGTCGGGTACCATCATATTCGTCAGGGCGGGTTCATCCATATCGTTCCAGATGCCATCAACACCTTGCTGTAATAAACCCTGGTAGAGCTCACCCCACCAGCTACGAACGGCACTCTGCGAGAAATCGGGAAAGACACACGCGCCCGGCCAGACGTTGCCGACAAAGATATCACCATTTTCGTAGCGGCAGAAGTAATCGTGCTCCATCCCCTGCTGATACACTGCATATTGGTCATCTCTTTTTGTACCAGGATCGAGAATGGTAATCAGATGGATACCCTGATCGTGCAGGTCTTTGGTCAGTTGTTCTGGTTGAGGAAAGGTGTCGGGATGCCAGGTAAAGTTGCGAAAACCATCCATGTAATCAATATCGAGCCAGATAGCATCTAGAGCATGGTTGCGCTCGCGAAATTGTGCGGCGACCTGGCGCACCTCTTGTGTGGAGGCATAGCTCCAACGACATTGGTGATGACCGAGTGTCCAGCGCGGAGGTAGCGGCATATGTCCGGTAAGTTCGGTGTATTGTCGCAGCACATCTGCCGACGTTGGCCCGGTGAAGAAGTAGACGTTGAGGCTATCGCCTTGCAGCGTCATGCTTGCCTTGGTAGTGTCAGTTTTGCCCAAATCCATCGCCATACGCCCCGTGTGGTCGAGGAAAACACCATAGGCGCGACCATCTGCCACGGTCAGGCCGAGATAGAAGGGAATCGAGGTATACATGGTTTCGGTCTTGGCATCGTGCCCCTTATGCGGGTCGATATTCCAGATAGGAAATGCCTGCCCGCGTTTGTTCATATTCCCGGTACGTTCGCCCAGGCCGTAAATACGCTCGTTGCTGGCGAGTGGACGACTCAGCCGTAGCTCGTCAGGCGAGATGGCAAACCCGTGGAGAAATGGTTCAAGCATGGCGCGAGCCTCTTCGCCAGTAAAGGTCTGCTGCCACTGTTCGTCGCCTTTAATAACGCTCCAGGAATGGTAAGGGAGCGTTCCCTTTGCCCCGTCCACCAGTTGATAGCCGAAGGTATCGGCTTCTGTATCTTGCAGACGATGGCGTAATTGTGCAGCCTCCGCGCCGCGCAGCAGCCGAACACGCAGAATGTTCTGACTCAAAACAGCACCCGCCAGAAGATAATCCTCGTGTTCTCCACCATGCCAGATGAGTTCGCGCCCCCTGGTCGCTAGAAATTGCAGTTGTGTCATTGCTGAAAACACTGTAAACGCCTTTCTACTACGGTTCCGACAGACTTCATGCGAAAAGTGGGGATGCAAGGGGCGCGGCCCCCTTGACTGGGTTCTAGGGCTGCGCCCTAGGTCTCCCTCACCCCTGCCGCCGCAGGCGGCAAGTCAAAAGAAGAGTAACAAAGCAGCTACCTAGTTGAAAAAAAGTGCCTATGTTTTTTTCTTAACCCGATAGTATCATATTTCGATGAATCTCCATACTATCTTAACAGTTTAGCAACCTCAATATTACCCCCTATAGCTTATTATTCGTGTGGGGGATAAATGTTCCATGGGGGATGTCCTGGGGGGGACATTAAATTGCTACATATGATCCTTTCTAATTATGTAGCAAGGAACATTCGTACTTGTACCGCACGGTCGTTCTGCGGAACGAACATCTGTGGACTGAGTGTAAGCCCTGGCAACAGGCAGTTCTCGTTGTAGCAGGTGATAAGCGTCGAATAGGTTTCGCCTACTCTGCGCTTATAAATGAACGACGAACGTTAGTTCAGCACACGGTTTTATTCCTGAGGGGGAACCAAAGAAGGAGAGCAGTATTGCTCTCCTTCTTTGTGTGGATTTGGTTGGCATAGCTCTCAGTCTCACATTAGCGCGGTGCGAATGAGGCGCGGAGCCAGGAGAGGCGCTCAGCGCCTCATTCGTCATACTTCGTTGACTCCCATTTTCTCAAGAGCCTTTTTGAGGTGTTGTAGCCCCAGACGCATTCGTGCTTTGACCGTGCCGAGGGGAATCTGGCAGCCCTGGGAAATCTCCGTGTGTGTCCATCCCTGGAAATAGGCTAGCTCAATAACCATACGCTGCTCTGTGGGGATATTCATGAGTGCCGCACGTACCTGCGAGCTTTGTACGGATCGCCAGGCTTCCTCCCAAACATCAGGAAAGGCGACGCGCTCGTCAAGCTCGACCTCTTCCCAGGTTGCTTCTTTCAAGACGGAGCGACGGCGCACGCCACGTAAATAGTCTATGGTGCGATGATGGACAATAGAGACAAGCCAGCTACGCACGGCACCGGATTGCGGGGAATACGAGGTAGCCCGCCGCCAAACGGCCAGGAACGCGTCTTGTAAAAGATCTTCTGCTATCTGGTGATCTGCCACCATACGATACGCTAACGAATATAAAATGCGACTATAACGCTGATATAACGGCTCCATGGCCCACACAGCACCTGACGCAATAGCATGTATTAAAGCTTCATCGCTTAATTCGCCCGGAGGGAGAGCAAAATTTCCTCCTTGCGAATTTGATTCATTGTCCATCCATTTATAACCTTCTTCCGTAACATTCTAAAGTAAATACGCTTTCCATAAACAATCAGATCTTTTCGCCGGGCTTTCTGCCTTCTTGCTAAGCGCGTTGTGTATTATAGGTCTTTTACGTTTGGGAATGGAACGGTTACATAAATCACAGCATTGCTTATGCTGAATATGTGTTAAGATATAGGCATTATCATCAGGAGAAAGGTCAAAGAGTTTCATGAGTGATATATTCCCAAGTTGGTACCCGCTGCAAATCCGCTTTCGTGACCTCGACCCACTGGCGCATGTGAACAACACGGTCTATTTTACCTATTATGAGGAGGCACGGAGCTATTATTTTAATCGACTCGAAACATGGTTGCAGGAGTGGCCCTCAAGTGTGGAGCATCAAGAGGTAGAAAGTATTGTCTCGCATCCACCGCATAATCCACGTATTCAGACGCGTCCCGATGGGAAACACTATGGCATTTTGGTTAAAGAGGTGACATGTACCTATATGCTTCCCCTCGTGCGTTCGGATACCGTTGAGGTCGGCGTGCGCGTTGCACACATCGGGCGCACGAGCTTTGTTACGGAGCAACAGATACGCGATGTAGACGATCATGAGCGCGTCTTTGCTACTGGCAGATCGGTCATGGTCTGGTGCAATTACCTGACTGGCAGACCGCATCCCATTCCACCGTCACTTCGTTTTGCCTTTGAACAGATGGAGGGACATGCTTCCCAGCGCCTGAATGAAATGTAATCGTTAGAAAAGTCAACCCCGTATTACTGATTGGTACCAGGTTTAGGGGGGATGTAACAGGGTTGGCGATAGCGTACTCGCTCTGTATTGCTAGTCGTCCCTATTACTCTAGAAGACCTCAGAGCGGGTGCCATTGTGTGGTTGCCACTGCTCGGCAACCCCTCACTTTGTATTTGTCTCTCTACATGTTTTCTATGATCTTCTCTCACTCCTTCTCACTCGGTTTTCTCAAAAGAGGGACGTGGTAAATATCCCTGGAAATATTTACCACGTTCCTCTTTTATGTTGTAATGCTTCAGATAGATTTTTGTGTACTAATATCCCATTAATAATACAATTGTAACAATTATTTGTAATAGTACAAGATATAGTAAAAATATCTTATTGCTTCAGATTTGACATGGTAGCGATGTTTGTTATAACATATTAACGAGATAGAGAAACAATCCATTGTTTCTCTTCAAAGTAACCGTGAGCTATGGCTTAGACGTATTAATAGTGAGAGATATAAGGAAATATCAATAGATCAAATCAGTGGCAGGTGGTTATGAAGGGCATAATCACAAAATAGCAAAGGACCAAGGATGAAAATAGCGCACATAGCTCCCCCCTGGATAGCGATTCCTCCTAAGAACTATGGCGGCACAGAGATAGTCATTTATAATCTTGTAGAGGCGGAAGTGGCGCAAGGACACGATGTCACCTTATTTGCGCCGGGTGATACCCAAACATCAGCCAAGCTGATTTCATTTTTCCCCCAATCTCTCCTTGAGGAGGGTGTGCCGTGGCAAGGGCATCTCAAAGCGTATTACCATTTGTTTAAAGCTATGGAGTATGCCAAAGGGCACGATTTTGATATCGTACATACCCATCTTTCTTCGAGTGCGGATATGTACCTCTTTCCGCTTCTGGCTTCCTTGGCGACTCCGCATGTGACGACACTGCATAGCCGTTTTCCCTTTGATCGCGTACAAGCGTGGACTGGAACAGCAGACGAGCTCTATATGGAGTGGGCTCCTTCGACTCCGCTGATCGCAATTAGTGAAAGTGCGCGTGCGGAGTCGCCAAAGGAACTCAATTTTGTTGGTGTTGTGCATCATGGGTTACCTATGCAGCAGTTCGTTCCTTCCTCAAAGAGGCGGGGTGATTTTTTTGTGTGGCTGGGCCGTTTTGTACCAGATAAGGGCACCCACCTGGCGATTGAGGCGGCAAAGCGTGCTGGTGTCAAAATTGTGTTAGCGGGTACAATTGATCGCCATCAGCAAGACTCGGTCAACTATTTCCAGGAAAAGATAAAGCCACTGATTGATAATGATCAGGTGAGATATGTGGGGCCGGTCAACATGAAAGAGAAGATTAGCCTGCTCAGTCGTGCGCGTGGTTTCCTTAATCCTATCGAGTGGGAAGAGCCATTTGGGATGGTAATGATCGAGGCGATGGGCCTGGGTTGCCCGGTGATTTCATTTGCCCGTGGTGCCGCTTCCGAAATTATTGTGCATCGCAAGACGGGTTTTCTTGTCCACGATGTTGATGAAATGGTGCGTTTTATACCACGCATTGATGAGATCGATCGCAACGTAACACGCGAGTATATCGAACGTACTTTTTCTGCGCGTGTTATGGCTGAGAAATACGTGAAAATTTATAAACAGGTGATTGCCAATGCGAAAGGTACGGCAAAACATCCCTTTCCTGGAATAGGGGTGCAAAAATCTCTGCCTCCAATTGACATTACACCTGCTATCCTCAAAAAAGCTTTGCCTGCTCAGGTTCCCCAGGGTCCATCGGTTCAGAGGGCAACGGTGGAAGTGGAGTCAACTTTTTGACCCTCTGATAGAGTTCGTAGCAAATCTCAGGCGAATGAACTTCAAATGGGCAGTGGCAAAAGACATAGACCGTAATGCCCTGTTCTATCCACTGCGCCAGTTGTTGTGCCCACTTGGCAAGAAAGGGTTCATTAACCTCCATGCGTGGGTGGCCAATATAGCGTACAAAAGCACTATCAGTCGTCAGATTGAGTTTGACTGGCAGATGGGGCTTGCGCTCACGTGCCAGGAGCACCTGAGTTTCCTCAGGGGAGCCGATGCGAATTGGCCTGCTATCCATGATGACGCGTGCCACATTATACTGGTGCAACAAAGCATTGAGCTCGCTGAAATGTGGCTCGGTAAAATACGCTGGATGGCGCACCTCGACCGCTAAACGCAGGTCCGCGGGCCAATAGCCAAGAAACGTGGCAAGTTGTGGCAGGAGAGCAGGAGAAAAGGTTGGTGGCAATTGCAGAAACTGCATGCCTAAGCGGTCTTTTAAGCCGCGCATGCGTTCGGCAAAGGTCAGCGTCTCTACTTTCCATGTCTCTAATTGCAGACTGTGGCTGATATCCCGTGAAATTTTAGGGCAAAAACGAAATGTTGGGGGTGTTTCCTCGCGCCATCTGGCAACGGTTTCCTCAGAGGGTGTCGCGTAAAAGGTGGTGTTGCCCTCGACGGTGGTGAGACGTTGACTATAGAGTTGGAGAAATAAGCCTGATGGTGTATGTGGTGGGAAAAAGCTGCCAACCCACTCTTTATACCCCCACATAGGGCAGCCAATGTAGAACACGAAGTCACTCCTTTGATTAGTGCTCAGTTACTGAAATTTTCTCAATCGTTACATCAGTGTTCATCTTAACATAGCTCGTCAAAGCATAAATACAAGAGTCCTCCCAGTTTCTGGGAGGACTCTTGTATTTATGCTATCCTCATAAAACAAATGGGAACCTTTTGACCCTCTTCTGCCGTAATGTATAAGCAGAAGAGAGGAGCGACGTAGTGGATACCCGCGAGGATAATCTCATTAAAAGGGCAGCACATGGAGACCAGGAAGCATTTCAGCAGATCTGGGAAGGGCACCATGCTGTCGCGATGGCGGCAGCTCTGCGCCTCTGTCATCATCGTGCGCTCGCGGAGGAGATTACGCAGGGTGCATTTTTGCTGGCCTGGCGTGGGTTGCCGCGCTTCCACGATGGGAGTCCATTTCGTCCATGGCTCATGCGTATCCTCTACCGTCACGCTCTCGATGTGATGGAGCGGCAGCGAACGTACCAGCAGCCGCTTTCATTGGATGCTTTTGTCATGCTCGAGGCACAGTGTGCTACTCCTAACCAACCTGATATGCAAGAACTGGTTGCCCAGCGCGAAGAGGTTCGGGAGGCATTAGCAAAACTCAGTGCGGATCAGCGGCGCGTGATAGCCTTGCGCTATGGGGCTGACCTGACCGAAAGCGATATAGCTCAGGTGTTAGATTGGCCTATTGGTACGGTGAAGTCAAGGTTGAATCGGGCGCGTCAACAGCTACGAACTCTATTGATGGATGACCGGAGGTAAGTCATGGCGAACGAGGAGAAATTTACGAAGAGAGAGCGTGGAGAGCAGTTCAATCTGGAAGAACGGCTGGCCGACTTTTATGGGCCAGAGCTGCATGAGCAACCGTTGTCAGCAACATCGTGGACGCGCGTGCGTGCGCAACTCTCTACCCGTCGTTTTCCAAAACGTATGCTCATCCATTGGTTGCGTCGTCGTGGTTATAGACATGCCAGCCAAAATATCGTTCCCATCTTTGTGCAACATGCCTTCACTGCTATAGTCGATGAGGCACGATTGTCGCGTACTCCCTATGCCTCCACAAAGCTATCCTGCTCATTTAAAGCGCATGTACGTATACCAAAGGTGCAAACGCGACTCGCGGCTCGGCCTAGCATAAAACTCACGCTACCCGCACAGGAATTACGCTCAATCAAACCCCCAGAACTGGATGTCCTCCTGGCGACTGGGCTTAGCCGTCTGTTGTGTATACGCAAACGTGGCTATGCATTGCGGCGTTTTCTCGTGCTGAGTATGGTGCCGATAGCCCTTGTAGTGTTGATCTTGCTCTGGTTGCATGGCCTACCTGCGCAAGCTCTTCCTATAGTCATAACGCTCTGTGTGCTTTTGGTTTTAGGAGTGGGGTGGTGTTTGCACTTGCTCAGAAAAGGGATGGCAATTTCTGCTGATGCCTTCATGGTGCAATGGCTCGGACGGAGCCGTGCCTGTCAAGGCCTGCATCTCCTGGCGGGCCGAGGTAAGGAAGCTCGCAATTGGGGCGAGCCCACATTGGCGGAACGCATTGCGCGCGTTTGTGGAACGCAAGTAGCGGTAGAAGATGAGCGGTTAACAATGGTTCGCTAGGTGCAAACAACGAAAGGATAGGATAACGATATGTCGATCAAAACCACACCAGAAACTGAAAGACGTGATATACCTCCGCTTGAAACGTCTCCACGACGCTCTGGAGGATGGTTTCGACAGGTACAGCACCGTATTCGTCTGGCGTTCGCTGGAGATGATGAAGCACTGGTGCTTGAAAATGCTACGGAGGTATCCTGGCGCGTCTATCATGACTACCATCAGTTAGGAATTATTGATGCCGATGAAAAATATGTTTTTCACATTGATAAGCATGGCTCGTTAAGTGCGCGTCCATGCGAGGATGCTGAAGGTGTAGAATATCTGGTGCTGCCTTTGCACGAGCGTGTGCATAAGGTGAAAATCTATCGTAGACGCATAAGCAAAGAAGTTGAAGTTTATGATATGCGCTCCATCTGAGGGTTTCAGTTAAGCTCTTGGCGTGCTAGCTAATTTTAGGCACCATCGTTACGAAAAAAAGATTACTAGCAGAGTTCATTGAAGTTGAGGCAGTGGGGTTGAGAGGCCAACGGGTCAGCATGCAAGCGTACTAAGTAGCCCTATTGGGTGAATTTTTGCGCACATCCATTACTTCATCCACAAACTGCGTTATACTTATTAATAGGTATGTCGTTATCGTAAGTTGTTATTGTGAGGTTACTGTATGTCGTCTGCCGTCATCACGGCCTTATTGCTCGGCACAATTCTGCTGATTGCGGCCAACGTAATCATCAGCGTGCTACGCGAGCGAAGGCGTCATAAGCTGGCAGCGCAGCAATCTACCTCCTCCACTCACCCTTTTGATGCACATGTAACAATGATTTTACACATGCACGATGGTGTTGTGGTAGGGGTGGAGAAACCGCCGCCATTGCCAACATTTGCGCTCTCTTCTTCCTGGTATTCGCGGCATCGGACGCTTGTCTCATTGAGCTTTGTGTTGATGATGTTTCTTGCGCTCTTCCTCCAGAGCGGACTAGCGGACGGCGCTTTGCAGGGCTTAAGCAAGAGCTTAAATCTCCTCACTACTTTTCAAACCCTGGATCTCAGAACGGCTGCTCACACTTCATCGCTCAATATTTCGAACCTTACTGCCAGTATGCGACTCGTGCGCATCGATTCCGCACGGCGCGATCAGTACTACACTGATTATCAATGGCAGGTGTGGTCCTATTCTTCCTGCTCAGGTATTTCATTGGAAGAAGTTATGAATGCCTATGGGAAGCATCTTATAGCTGCCGATGTGTTGCAGGAAGAACAAAACCTGGGGGTGTGGAACAGCTATGCTGGTCTCACTGGCTGGGAACAGGGTATGGCAAAAACCGCGAATTATTTTGGTTTTAAGACTTCTGCCAATCCGCCACGCACATTACAAGCGCTCCTCGACGTCACGAACAAGGGCTTCCCCGTAATTGTCAGCATCCCTGGTCATATTTTGGTGGTGCGTGGTGGCGATAGCAACAATGTTTATCTCGCTGACTCTGCTCCCGCGAACCGCACAATCATGACCCATCAAGAATTCATGTCCCTCTGGCAGCAGAACTTTAGCGTATTGCTTACGCCTCAATAGTCGCTAACGATCAAAAAGGGAGGGGAGTTACGAAACTAACAAGTCTCGCAACTCCCCTCCCTTTTGCTCTTGGACTTTTAATAGATCACCACGTGTGTGTAGACAGCGACGAAGCTATAGAGCCAGGCGGCATTGTCTTTCGATATATTGACACAGCCGTGTGAGCCCTGCGACGAGAAGCTGTCGCCGCTTGAGTCCTGGTGCGGGAACTGGGTAGACGGGCCGTAATCGTTTCTCCACCAGCTATCATGGATGTAGTACCCGTTGCTGTGAAACTGCATCGCATAATTGATGGGCGTATCAGGATACCAGTATGGCGAAGATTGCGGCACGCCCGCTTTGAAAACGGTGGGTGATTTCTTCCCCTCGACCCACCATGTTCCTGGAGGGCTGGGCTTATCTGGTCGACCAGTCGTTACCAGGAAGGAGTTCACCAACTTGCCGTTGTTGTAAACACGCATCGCTTGCTCTGCCACTGATATAACCAGGGCCTTGCCATTCATCATGTTGTAGTGCTGCAAGAGCTGCAAATCAGTTTGGTGTACCTGATTATAGGGAGTCTTGTCAGTGCTATCGGTTGACATAGCCTGGAAGTTGGTGAGGAACATATTCAAGTCTTCAATGGTTTGTTGAAAGTCGGCCACGGTTTGGGAAGCGTCTATCTCGCTTTGCACCCAAGGACCGATACCGGTCGCGCCGTATTCAAAGCCGAGTTGATAGGATGTATTGTTATACGTATCGTGATACTGGTGCGTCTTGCCCCAGTTAGTGGCTTCTTGCTGAAGTTGTTGTTGCAGACTAACACTTTCCGCCTTCATCGCGGGAATTTGGATCGCTTGAATTTGCGTATGTAAAGTCGCTAAAGCAGTTTTATAGGCTGAAGATGTTTGTGCATTTTTTAATGCTTGCTCATCGGTGCTGTACTGCTGCTGATAAGTAGTCGCGTTACCATTATATTTCTGTATCAAGGCTATCCACTGCTGGAAGGCCTGTAATTGCGTATCGCCCTGATTGCGCAGTGTGGCGTCAATAGTGGGGGTAGGGAGTGGCGTAGGGGTACTTTGTGCCGTGCCACCCGTTGTTGTGCTACTACATGCGCTTAGGAGCAGCAGAAAAAGGAGCAGAACGCCCACGAAAAGCGTTTGTCTTTTTTTGCTCTGTAGTTGCAGATTCATATATGTTGTCCTTTAAAGGCTTTGTATAAAGCAATATAATACTTCTTAAAAAAAACATACTATTTATTACTATAAACAAATCATAGCGTATTTTATGCCACTGTGCTATGAGCTATGTCATAGTTTATCTTTGTGGGGAGCGTTTACTTTCGTCACGATTTCTTGATGCAGCTCGCTGGTACCGGCAACAATCAATGAAAAACCCTCGGTCAAGTTGCGAATAGCAGGGAGGTCGTTGCCCTGTTGATCGCTCATCACGCCACCAGCTTCCAGAACGATACTCAGAGAAGCCAGAAATGACTCGGCGGTGAGGACGTTCCCAATGTCGATGAAGGCATCATATGCCCCGCTGGCTACGTAGACCACATCCATCGCGGAACTCCCCGTGCGGCGTACTTTACCAGGGACGGGCTTTTGGATCAGCAATCTATTGAGTGTAGGAAGATCACGACCATCAAAGTTCATCCCTAATACACATTCCGCGAGATGTTTGGTGGTGCTAACCTGGCAGCGTCTGCCATTGCGAAAGGCACCTCCACCCCGCTGCGCTTGATAGACGGTGCCACTGAAAAGCTCTCCTACCAATGACCACAGTACTTGTTCCGGACTGATCGGTGCATCATAGGGCAGGACAGCCAGTGCGACCGCTGCGGTCATAATGCCACGTGACACATTATTGGAGCCGTCTACCGGGTCAATCACAATGCGATAGCGTGGATTGGGTACAGTGGTGAAGGATGGACGCTCCTCGGTGATAATTTCAAAACCATGCCCACTATCAATGAGTCCGCTAATAATAATATCTTCAGCCTCACGATCAAAGCGCATGGTTAGGTGTTCGGGTGTTTGAGCGTACACATCATTGAGATCAAACTGGTCAGAATGCATATAGGCACGTACTTGGCGAAATAACTGTTCAAGAAGTTCTAACATACCAATAATCTTTTCATCTGGGACGACAGCCATCTGGCATCCTTAAAAATACTTTCCATTCAATTATAGCATGTTTGTTGTCGCTCAGACCTATCATGTTGCGAGGGAGAAGATAAAAGCGAGAGGAATGCACAGCCATTAACGCTCAGGGTGCCGCTTGCTGCATGACGAATGGACGACAGTGTTCCCATGCTAACAGCCGTTTTTGGGTCAATTGAATGGCTAATGTGCTCTGGTCACAAGCAATCCAGCGACGACCAAGTTGGTCAGCGACCGCTGGCGTAACGCCACTACCGCAAAAACAGTCTAAAACGAGGTCATCTTCCTCGGAAGACGCGAGCAGTATGCGTTCCAGTAGCGCGGCAGGTTTTTGTGTCGCATAGCCGTTGCGTTCGGGGTCTTTCTGCTGTAAGTGGCTGATGTCGCTCCACACATCAGACGGTGTCATGATGGCATCCTCATCATAGCTGTAGATACGACCCGCCGAGCGAATGGTCCAGTTGATATTACCGTCAGGTCCGACCTCTTTACGCATATGATTGCGTACACGTGTCCCGCGTCGTTCGCCAATGCGTTCCCCGTGAAAACAGTAATGCCCCGATTTGGTATAGAGCAGAATGGTATCGTGTTTGCGTGCATACCATTTCTGTGCTCGACCGCCAGATTGATAGTGCCAGATAATTTCACTTTTGAAGCCTGGGCCCTCGGCGTTTGGACTGAAACCAAAAATCTCATCGAGCAGCACCTTCGCGTAATGAATGACACGCCAATCGAGATGGAGATAAAGGCTGCCATCCTGTGCTAAAAGCTGATGCAACAAGAGCAAAGTTTCGTATAGCCACTGAAGATAGAAATCGAGGTCGTTATGCCATTTATCACTGTATGCCAGTTGTGTGCCACTGACGAAATCGCGCCCAGTCATAAAGGGGGGATCAATGTAGATCAGGTTGACTCGTGCGGTGAACTCGTCGAGTAACGCGGGGAGTATGACGGCTTTGTTGCCATGAATGAGGCGATTGTACCAATTGCTATGAGGGGATGGCGTGTTTTCGTACAACTGGTTGGCAATAACTTCCTGTGTGTGGAGTTGTCGGTCGTTGGAGGTGTTTTGTGTCACTGCAATGAGTTGTTTATTCAGCCACGTTAAATCGGCCATATTTAGTACTCAATCTTTTTTTATTCAATCTTTAACAGAGTGCAACATAGTGGCATGTATCATAAGCAAGTTATAGTTAGGTGTCAATGGCTTTCGTTGCTGGCACAAAACTACCATGGCATGGCACTTTCCCCCATCAGATACGTTGGTATGTGTTGAAACATATTTTAAACGAAAACATAGCACTCCTGGGAGGTTAGTAGAATGAGGTATCGTCATTGTCCGCTGGGACGCGTTTCGACCGCCCTTTTTAGCTTGCTGCTTTTAACGCTGTTTTTGACGCTGCTTTCCGCGTGTGGGTTTTCCTCGGCGGGGACTATTCCGAGCGGGACACCCGATCATGGCAACGGAACACCAGCGGTTATTGCTACTGGCAACATGCAATCGCCTATCGTCACGGCCCCCGCGACGGCTGTTGGTTCTGTGTATGCCTTTGTTCGTGCGAACCAGCTCTGGATGACAACGGACGGTACACCTCCGGCGCAGGTAACGCACTTTACCTATCCGCATCTGCCAGATATTTTCTGGCATCAACCCTCTTGGTCACCTGGTGATCGCTATATAGCTTTTATTGTCTCCGCCCATCCAGCGGGTCAGGGTGGCGGTGGCTGTCCCGCGCCGGACTATGGAGCAAACGGCGTGCTCTATATCATGAATACTGCCACCCACCAAATGACAACGCTCAGTGCATCTCCTGTATCCGTTTCCGCGAGCAATATCATAGGTAATACACCGTCTAATGACGCCTGGCAAAATGTATTTTGGGAAGACTCAACCCATATGCTGGCGTGGTACAATAGTACCGATGGAAAAACAAGCAATGCCGCTGGTCTCTATCGCTATGACGTTTTGGCCGGAACGTTAACGCAAGTGATTGCTTTACGTTCACTGGGGGTAGCAACACTGTTCAATGCCCAGCCGAATATGCCACTACTTCTCTCGATGCGCTATAGCAATGGAGAATTTTTTTACCAGGTGGTGACCCATCCTTTCGCGCAACAGAGCCAAATTGTCATCT
Organism: Ktedonobacterales bacterium; assembly: GCA_038209195.1. Classification (GTDB taxonomy): domain Bacteria; phylum Chloroflexota; class Ktedonobacteria; order Ktedonobacterales; family Ktedonobacteraceae; genus JBBQXY01. The sequence goes on from JBBQXY010000058.1 coordinate 20,999, forward strand.
ATCAACATTCGGTTATCCATCCTGAACAAGCGAGTATCCAGGTATTTGCTGCTGGTAGTACGTCTTGGTGTGTGCAACAGCGACCTGGATCATTTGTGAAGCCAGGGTGGGATGTTTCACCTGATGGGGAACAACTGGTGGCGCAAGTTGTCTCTGAAAGTAGCGGTATGCAAAGTACAGGCACTATTACGGTACAGAACTTGAAAGATGGCGTCACAACTGCACTCTTTACAAGCGTATCTGCGCAGTGGCTTAATCACGATCTGATGCTAACGTGGGCCCCAGATAGCCAGACGGTCATTGCAAACGTTGCAGTTGCCACATCTTTGCTTGATGGTACTGTGCAGAGCGGTCTCTTTAGTGCAACCCTGGCAAATCCGTTAGCCATACAGCAGTATATGCCAGGCGTAGCGGGGCAAGTGGTCTGGCGAGCGAATAGCTCTGCTTTTGCGCTAGAGAATCTGAATGCTGGTCCTACGCAGCCCACAGAAACGGTATATCTTTTTGTTCCTGGTAGCTCACAAGGGCAATTACTGCTCACCAACGCACTAGAATTTGTTTGGGGATAACGATAGATGCTATATGTGTTATGGACGTTCGCCTGTCTTATTGGCTATGGAGTTGGACTGTACATCCTGTGGAAGGTAACGCCGCTCATTATTGTGCGGGCTTATGACGAAGGATTATTCATGGCGATCATGGCTCTGGATATTTTTGGTGGTATTTTCGTCTTTGGGGCGGTCGCAGTCACCTTTTCATTGTTCAGTGGGAATATTCCGATTCGGGTACTTGACATCCTTTTGCTGGTAGGCATTCTCATTATGGCTGCCAGCATGTCGTTCAGGAGTTTTCGAGCGCGCCGTGTGAGCGGTACCAAATTTGTTTCGCGCATCGTAGCCGGAGCTTATTGCCTGGCACTCGCCCTGGCTGCGATCTTCTATCTTGTCCTCCTCTTTTCGCCAGTAACGCCATCTTAGCTAGATGGGAGTACATGTGTAGTTAGTGCAGAGGCTCTATCTGAGCGTCGTCTATTATTTTGTGCTAGTATACAGGCACAAGAGTACTTTGAAGTTATCAGTCGAGGCGGGTGGTACATTGCCATCACCGGGGGGTGTTTATGATAGTCAGCGAAATAATGACGACGAAAATGGTGACCATTAGTCCTGACAATACACTTGTGCATGCCGCGAACCTCTTTCGGCAACATCAATTTCATCATCTGCCGGTGGTACGACATGTTCCTGCGCCCGGAGCGAAGAAAACGAGCTATGGAGCTGCGCATACCTTACTTGAATTGCAGGGCGTATTGACATCGCAAGATATTGATCTGGTGGCGGCAGAGAGCAAGCATCTTTCCTCTGGGGACTTGTTGCACCGTCCATGGCAAGAGCAACGGGTAGCAGAGGTGATGCACAATGCATCATTACGTGTTACCCCCAATACCAGTGTAGCGGCAGCAGCGCAAATACTGGTCGAGCGTGGCATTAACGCGCTACCTGTCGTGGAATATGAACATGTGGGAGAGGAAACACAGACCATTCTCGTCGGATTGTTGACACGCAGCGATTTACTTATAGCTTTAGCCCGTGCATTGGGAGCCTACGAACCAGGGATGCAATTGATTATTCCACTTCATCTCGGTGATCTGACCCCCTTAGCCCAAATTCTGCTGCTGGCAAAGGAGTTGCATGTGCAGGTACGTAGCGTTATGGCTGCCCCTCTTGAAGGTGGCGTTCCGCATAGTGCAACATTGCGCCTGGGTACCATCAACCCTGCTCCTTTACTTGTACGCTTAAAGGAAGCCAATATTGCGTATGCGTTTGTGGACCCATTGGCAGAAGGAGATATCCATGTCTAATCCAACTTCTGCCTCCAGAGCCCGTTTTCTCTTTGATCCCGTAGAGTTGAATTATAACTTTGGGGTCGATCATCCCATGCAGCCGCTTCGCCTGGCAGCACTTATAGATTTGCTTGAGACCAGTGGACTCTGGAAGAGCAGTGAGGCGCAGACTTGTCTACCTTTGCGTGCTGCTACGCTGGAAGAACTTAGTTTGAACCATACGACGGATTATATCGCCGCGGTGCAGCAGCTCAGCTTACCAGTCGATGCTGTTAGCAGTAAAGAAGAAGAGGAAGCACGAGAGGAACTGATTTTACGCTATGGTTTTGGTGAGGGCGATACTCCTGCACTGCCGGGGATGCATAGCGTTTGTGCTGACATAGTCGGAGGGACGTTGATCGCGCTGAGTGCTGTGATGGGCTTGCCAGAAGGAGGGACGTTCGCTACCGAAGAAGAGCGTCCATTACATGTATTCCATCCTGCTGGTGGTCTGCATCATGCCTGGGCTGATCGAGCTTCTGGCTTCTGCGTCTATAATGATATTTCCGTGGCAATTGCCCATGTTTTGCGCGCCAGCGAAGCCAAGATTCTCTACATTGACTTTGATGCGCACCACGGCGATGGAGTGCAACGCTCGTTTTATGATGATCCACGGGTGATGACGCTCTCAATACACGAGACAGGGCGGTATCTTTTTCCTGGTACGGGAGATGTGTTGGAGCTCGGGAAGGGCTTGGGCCGAGGATATTCTGTCAATGTGCCGTTGGAGCCTTTCACCGAAGACGATTCCTACATCGAAGTGATGAATGCGCTCTTGCAGCCGATTGTGACATCGTTCGCGCCGGACGTTATTGTTAGCTTGCATGGTTGTGATACACATGCCTGGGACCCTCTGACCCATTTGAAGTTAACTACGCGTGGTATTCAGGCCCCCATACAGTTAGTACACTCACTTGCCCATACCTATTGCGAGGGGCGTTGGGTAGCATTGGGAGGTGGGGGCTATGATCTTTTCCGCGTGGTGCCACGCGGATGGGGCATGGTGTGGGCGGAGATGTTGGAGCAGCCAGTACCGATAGATTTGCCTACCGCTTGGATTGAGCGCTGGCGACCAGAATGGCTGGCGGTGGAAGCGCAAGAAGAGGCGGCACAAGCAGTGATGGGAAAAGCTGTGACCACTGACTATTTCCCTACCACCTTTATGGATCGTCCACAGGATTTCTCAGAGCAGCCGCGCCGCTGGACGATTAGCCATACCAATCAGCGTACTGTTGCTCTTCTACGCCATTTAGTGCTGACTTCCACCATCCGTCAGGCTTTTCCCACGGCTCAACGACGCTCTACTATGGCTGGATTGGTTGACCTCTTACATTTGCGCGGTAGCGCGACACCGTCGCGTAGTATTACACTGGCAACGAGGGCCGGTCCAGTGCTGTTGCGAGACTTTTGCCCACCGTCACTAGTTGAGCGTTTAACGCCTGATAGCGGACTAAAAGCGTTCGCTCGCCTACCAGAGCGTGAACATATGCTGCTCCTTGGTATCTCGAAAAGTTCAGATTGTGCGCTGACCCTGGCCCATACATCGGCAGGAGTGATTATTGGGGAAGTGACTATTGCCCCTGCTGATGCATGGTGGGAGGGGATAGAAAACGTTTACGAAGTAGCCATTGAGGTCAGTTCAAATTGGCGTGGAGATAGTATTGCGCGCAATATGCTGGCCTTCGCGCTTGAGCTAGATGCCCTGGAGGATATGATCCTCTTTGCCGCTGGCCTCTCGTGGCACTGGGATATGGAGGGATTAGGCATTACCACGCACCGCTATCGGGGACTGATCGCTCATCTTTTTGCGACTCAGGGCTTCATCGAATATCCTACGACCGAGCCAAATGTGAGCATGGAACTGGCAAATATCTTGCTCGTGCGCATCGGTACACGGGTTGACCAACGCGTCGTTACCCAGTTTTTCAATCGCATGCTCAGTTCGTCCAATCTCGCGGTAATATAATCCATGTATAGCAGTCAATAGATTGTCTGGCTCTTAATGGGAGGCATTATGGACCTGGGTTTACAAGGCAAAGTCGCTGTTGTTACGGGTGCAAGCCACGGCGTAGGAAGAGCTATTGCGAGCATATTGGCCTCTGAGGGCTGTCGGCTCTCGATCGTGGCCCGTGGTCGGAAAGCACTCGATGAAACAGTAGCCGAGCTGTGGCGCAGCGGTATCGAGATTATCCCAATCGTTGCCGACCTTACCGTGGCGCAAGATATCGAAGCGGTAGTAGAGGTGACAATGCAGCATTTCGGACACATCGACATCCTGGTGCATAACGCGGGCGGTGCTAAAGGACAAAATATCTTTGATACAAGCGATGAAGATTGGGAGGAGGCTCTTGCACTGAATGTGCTGGCTTTGAGTCGTCTGGCAAAGCTGGTCGCGCCGATTATGAGCTTGCAAGGAGGCGGGCGCATCATTACTATTTCGTCCATCTTCGGGCGTGAAACGGGCGGGCGCACTGCCTATAACTCCTTGAAGGCGGCCTCGATTAGCCTGACGAAATCACTGGCGCGTCAATTCGCTCCCAATAATATCCTGGTCAATAGTGTTGCTCCGGGCTCGCTGCTGTTTCTGGGTAGCTCCTGGGATCGGCGCAAACAGGCAGACCCTGAGCGTATCGCGGCTTTTGTGAAAAGCGAATTGCCACTTGGTCGCTTTGGCACGCCAGAAGAGATCGCGTTTGTGGTAGCTTTTTTAGCCTCCCCTTTCGCCTCATTGGTGAGTGGTGCCTGTATTCCTGTGGATGGAGGGCAATCGCGCTCCGGTATCTAACCTCAGCATTATTGCATTACATAAACCGGAGATGCTATCTCATTGAGAGCGTCTCCGGCAATTTTTTGTTTTCTGAAAAATAGGTCTCGAAAAGAAATCCAATCGCAAAGCGGTGACGTATTACATTATCAGATAGCGGTTAATGGTCGATTGCTATGCGCCCACCGTGGCTAACCACGAAGCATCGTCGATCAGGCTTCACTAACACTATACTGTTTTTGAAACTCTTCGCTATCAACGTATCTGCAAACCGAAGGACCTGATACGCACAAGGGAGATCACCATATGGTGATCTCCCTTGTGCGTATCAGGTCCTTCGGTTTTTTGCCATTTTACATTCAAATGTACATTAGAATATGCTGAGAAACCGGAGATTTCTTCTAAGAAACGGGATGAATTCTATGGAATTGGCTTAGCACACTTTAGTTTCTGCTTAGAAGTGCTTATAGCAGAGCTTATAGAGGGCAATTTCGCTTGATATTTGTGCTTGAACAAGCTACTCTAGAGACGTGATAGAGATACGGAAAGAATGAAAGTGAGGATGTTTCTCATGCATATTCAGCACCAACGTACACAAAGGCAGACGCCAGAAATCCCAGATGGCGTGCTTGCTAGCCAGACTTTGTCGGGCGACCAGCATGCCTTTGAAGCTCTGGTTCTACGATATAATACCCCTTTGTTTAACTTTATCTGCCGTTTTCTTGGCGACTATGATCAGGCTTGCGATATATCACAGCAAGTGTTTCTCCAACTTTATATCTCCTTGCCTACGCTTCGTACCAGCGAACCACTCAAAGCCTGGTTGTTTCAGGTTGCGCGTAATCGCTGTCTGGACGAGTTGCGCCGCAAACATGCCATTCATTTTTCTGAGCTTGAAGCAACTGGAGATGATGATGAATTGTCACTGCTGGCCACTATGCCAGATCCCAGTCCTCTGCCAGAAGAATTGGCCGAACGCCATGATCTGCAATCGCATTTACAGCAGGCCATTCAGGCTTTGCCACCTAAATTTCGCTCGGTAGTCATATTGCGTTATGCCAACCAAATGAGTTTCTCTGAAATTGGTCAGATACTGAAGATGCCGGAGGCCACGGCCAAGACATATTTCCAACGTGCGAAACCACTTTTACGCGCAGCTCTTTCGGCAGAGCGATCCCTTGTTTCCTCTTGTTAGTAGCTCACTCCAAGAAGAAAGACCATAAAGGATCGTTTAACCATTTTGCTCATGCTAGAGTTACAAAATATGAAACTTCTCCTTCTTCCTGTTCGTAGTAGTATAGAAGAGATAACCACTACTACGGCAGTACGAGGGAGTATTATTTTTATGCAGGACGGACGACACATTTTCTTGGCGGGAGATACGTTACCCAATGACGAAATTGATGATCTCTTCCAGCAACTTCACCAAATACAGCCACCTCCCTCTCTTATTCAGCATATTCTTACTTCCGTCGCAAAGCTTCCTAAACCTCAACCAGTGGAGCAGGAAAGCGAAATAGATGAGTTGGATACTCTGATTGTAAAGAAGGATATGCTCCCGCCGAGCTAGGCCACAAGGGTAAAGTGACTACGCCTTACCACCTGCCATAAAACCCCTGTATAGTGTTTTACGTTTCAACTCTGGGATTGATCAACTCGCAAAAAAATGCCTGACAAATAGTCAGGCATCATCGAAGTCTATATAATTGTCGTGCTGTAGCGTTGTGGTGTTGGCTTGGGCGAAGATCAAGCGATTTGTTCGGTTAGTTTGCCCTTCGATACCAGCCAGCGCACAAACTCCAAGCGACGATTGTTAGCGACGGCTTCATTTCTCTCCCGTTCGTTGTGGTCATTACGCAACTGAGCGAGCCTATTCATCTCGATCTCAGCAAAACCAACTTTACGTAAAATTTCACGATCCTCTTTGCGATCCATGAGATCCTCCTTTTGCGTTGTAAACACTCACTGAGGTACTATCATCAACATGCGTTTAATACGCCTGAGCAGTGTTTGCATTGGATAAGGTTTCGGTAGATGATCTAGTGTTAACCTGGTTTCACCGTTCATACGTAAATGTTTTCTGATGTCTTGGGTCTGACTGGTTGTTACGAGTACAGGAATATGCGCTTTTTCGCGTAGCACCTGTAAGACATCCCAGCCGGATAAGCCATCAGGCAGCTCCAGGTCGAGCACTACAAGATCGGGATTAAAATCGCTGAGGGCCGTGATAGCTAGCTCTCCTGTACTGGCTATCACTACCGAATATTGGCAAGCAGTTAAATAACTCGCTACCAACTGCGCTAATGAAGGATCGTCTTCAACGACAAGGATACGGGGCATTGTTCCAGACTTCACTTGCGAATTGAGTGGTGAGTTGATAAAAACCGTTGCTTCACCTGTCTTTGTTCCATTCACCATGCTCATATTGCCGTCTCCCGGCATTGTTTTTGCCGCGTCCATGTCGTGCATGAATGACATCCTATTCACGATGTTGTACATGTATTCCTGCGGTAACTTTGCCGTGCGACCGAGAAAGTTTGCTTCTCTCTACTCGAATTATACCCTATGCTCGGTGAGGATAACGTGAATTTGTTTATGAATTTTGTGAATTTATTGTGAAAATTGTGTTACTCTTCATTTCTATCTGCTGGCGGGACGTAGTAACCCACGCCTAGTTCATTATGCAGGAAGCGTGGTTGTGTCGGCTCAGGCTCTAACTTGCGCCGCAGGTGTCGGATGAACGTGCGCAGATAGGTATTTTCGCGACTATATTCTGGTCCCCACACGCGCTGGAGTAGTTCTCGGTGTGTTAACACTTTCCCTGCGTTACGTGTCAGTTCGCAGAGTAAGTCGTATTCAGTCGGGGTGAGATGAACCTCAACGCCCCCTGAATGGACGTTGCGGTGGGCGTAATCGACAAACAGACCTTTTTCGCCTCCGTAGCGATACTGAGAACGCTGGGAATCGCCACCGCTGATTGAACTACGTAGCCGTGCGGTCTCGTCAGCGCGGCGCAGAGCGACTCGCACACGGGCTAGAAGCTCATTGAGGCTAAATGGTTTGGTGAGGTAGTCGTCGGCACCGAGATCAAGTGCGCGCACCTTCACTGGCTCTTCGTCATGCGCGGAAAGGATAATCACCGGCGCGTTACTCCATTCGCGCAAGCGGCGGAGAAAGGTCAATCCATCTAATGTTGGCAGGGAAAGATCGAGCAAAACTAATTGAGGTTGAAAGATGGCAGCCATATCAATCGCTTGCGCACCGTCGCGTACGGCTTGTACTTGAAAATTTCTGGCTTTCAGTTGGGCCTGAAGGAATGTGCGCATTTGCGCATCATCCTCGACACAAAGGATACGGACCTTTTTATCTGTGGTGGACATAGCTTTCCTTCCTGTCATTCCTCTTTCTTTAATGGATTTGCCACAGTGAGAATAAATGCAAACGATGCCCCCTCACCTGGACTGCTTTGTACGGTGAGCTTACTGCCATGTGCCTCAATGATACCACGGCTAATGTACAGGCCCAATCCTGTCGCGGGACTCCAGCGTCCACCGCCGCGCCGTTGCTCGCCTGTTGTCTGATCTGGACGGTTCGCTGCTGGGCGACTCATGTCAGCGAAGGTGCTAAAGCGGGTAAACAAGCTTGCTTGTTGTTCGTAAGACATGCCAGGGCCTCGATCAGTTACGCTCAAAGCAATGCCAGTGGGGATTGGCTTGGTGCTGCCATAGACGGGTTTGACCTCTAGTAAGACGGTATCGCCGACAGGCGCATAGCGGAAGGCATTACTCAACAAATTAGAAAGCACACTGATAATGAGTTCATAATCGGCCATCACTGGCGGGATTGTTGTTGGCATGTCTATCTTAAGTTGACGGTGTGAGGACGCGATCAAGGCCTCTAAGCGTTCTGCCAGGTCTTCGAGTAACTCTGGAATAAAGACCGGCTCTAGCTCGAGGCGTAAGGCACCTGCCTCTACACGAGAAGCATCAAGGAAATGATTAATCATACCGACCAGGCGGTCGACTTGTTCATCGGCGGTTTCCAGGAAGTCCCGCTGTGTTTCTTGCGACCACTCGAAGTCGTCGGCCTGGAGTGCGCTCAAATGGGCGCGAATGTTGGCTAGCGGGGTCTTGAGTTCGTGGGCCATGGTAGTGAAAAAATCTTCACGCGAACGCTCCAACGCCTTGAGCTTTGTAATCTCGTGCAAGACCAATACCGCGTTCGTAATCGTTCCCGCTACT
>JBBQXY010000059.1:0-29835 GCA_038209195.1 Ktedonobacterales bacterium
AGGGGAGCGTTCGCCGTACATAGTTGCGTTCAGATGCCAGGGCATCTTGTGCGCCTACATACTGGGCGATCATCGCTTTCGAGAGGCCTTCAGCGTAGCAGCGCAAGCAAAAGTAGTGCCAATTTGTGCGGTATGGCGGAACCCTGTGCTGTATTCTGGCTCGTGGCTCATATATGAAGCTCTGCTGAGGCCAATGCTGTTTTGCTCTGATGCACAGTTCGGTCTCCTCACAACCCAGTGGATGTTTCCCCACACGTCCAATTTCATGCCTGAATCCCCCGACAGCTTCAAACACTTCTCGGCGGAAGCAACAGCAACAGCCAAAGGGATTACGCACCTCGGCACTCGTTTCTGGTAAACCCTGATAGCTACAACCGATGACCCAGTAGAATTCCTCTGGAAACCAGGCCGGCTGTTGCTCCGACCATAATGGTTCAGCTTTCCCACCAACGCCTGCTACCTGCGCGTCTGCACAATAGTGCTGTAACCATGTGAGACAATCTGGCTCAGCTATAATGTCATCGTCAAAAAAGGCGATGTATGTTCCTTGCGCGCTGGCAATGCCGCTGTTGCGCGCACCGGATAAGCCGCGTTGCGCTTTATTTTCGAGCACGACAACGCCAGGTATCTCCCTCTGCGCCCGTTCCAGCAGTGAAGGGTTGTGGTCAATAACCACAATGATCTCACGAGGAGGCGTATGTTGTAGCTGGAGCGATTCGACCGTTGCTACCAGATCATTCCAACGTTCCTCTGTATAGGCGCAGACAATAACTGAAATAGTGGATGCCACATCTAGCATAGTGCCGGCAACCCTCCTTTTTACATGTAGTGATGCCCTTGTGGGCATCAGGGGTGGGGCTTCTTACAAGCAAGTTTATCTTGAGATCGCCTTTTGCGGTGCGGTGGGCTGATCAGAAACGTTATACAAAGGCGCAGAAACATGCCGCAGTGTTAATGTCGGCGTCGTTTGCAACCGCTCTCTCACAATCGTTTTGAGCACTCGCCAACCATCACGGAAGGTATTGAGATTGCTTTGACCATAAATGCGTCGGCGTTCAAAGCTGGGAACCTCAATAATTTTCAGGTTGGCTTTGTACATACGCAGATTGATCTGTGTCTCAATCTCGAAGCCGTCACAATCAAGGCCTATCTCATCAAGACAGCTTTTCCAGAAAGCATTGTAGCCGTAGCACAAGTCGCTATAGAATGTATGGAAAAGCGTATTAACTAACGTGCATAAGCAGAGATTGCCGATATTTCGCAACAGCGTAATGTCATCACTACCGCCTTGCGGAATAAAACGGGAGCCTTTAGCAAAATCATAGCCTCCCATCAACGCCTCCACAAAGAGCGGTATTTCGCATGGATCGGCTGAGCCATCTGCGTCCAATGTGACGATAATGTCACCCGTGCAAGCGGAAAATCCAGTGCGCAGCGCGTTTCCCTTCCCTCTGCCCGTCTGAGGAATAATACGGACAGATGGTAACAATTGCTTTGCCACTAGAATGGTGTCATCAGTAGAGTGTCCGTCAACAAGGATAACCTCATGTACTGTTGACGGGATATGCAGTAACACATGTTCAAGATTTGTCGCCTCATTCCGCGCTGGAATCACAACGCTCACGAGTGGATACATTTGATTAGCTTTCATATATATCTGCCTTCATAGCTGTATGTTTCGATGTATCGAGTACAAAGCACTACAATACCTAAAAAGTTGCTAACGTTTTATGAATCAGGAGTAACTGCTTGTGCCTCGCTTAGAACGACATGCAACTGCTCGGTAAAATGATGGAGATGCTCAGTTTTGCAGGTATCATGCGTACCGGCAACAGTATGAATCTCTACCTCTTTATCTTTCACTTTCGCTAACATATGCCACTTTTTTTTGCGCTGTGTACCATCCCAGAAGAAAAAGAAAGTACTTTTGCCGGGATAAGGGCCAGGTACGTAATTCACAACCGACCAGTGGAACATTCCCTCCCAGTCATGAGACAGTGTTTCAAATGGCGGGAGAAGCGCATCAGGGAAAATCGAGTGCAGCTTGCGAAGAGCTGCGCTTAATGAGCTGTTCTTGCTTCCAGTTACCATCTGCTTGTCGGCTTGAAGGTGTTCTACACCCTGACCGCACTGTAGTTCAAACTGAGACTTTAAGGCTGCAACAATGCCGCCTTCTGTCATGATCTGTTCAGCATTCAGTTCGGTTTGTAGACCTCGGTAATGCGGATATTTGCTATAGCGATAGAAGTGGAGCAGATATCTATAGGCGTGTCGCAACCATAGAAACAAGTAATGTTGCTTGTGCTGACTTAGCCCTAGCAAGTTGCCAAAACGATTGACCATACGATAGAGCAATCTGCCATAGCCAACAGGAGTAGGGTCTATCGAAAGCAGCAAGTCAACGTTCTCCCCTTGCGTATGCAGTTGCCGCGCCATTTCATAGGCTATCAATCCTCCATTGCAGAAGCCACCCAACAGATAGGGTCCCTCCGGTTGAACGGTTCGTATTAATTGGATGTTCGTTGCGGCCATCTCCTCTAAGCTAGACGGAAACGGCAAGTCATCAAATTTGGGGGGATCGAGCGCGTAAAATGGTTGGTCGCTTCCCAAATCGCGTGCTAACAGCAAACAGTAGAAAGCTCCACTTTTATAATCACCATGTAAGTAGAAAAAAGGTCTTTTCGTACCAGAAGCCTGCACCGCCACAATAGGTGACGAAGGGTGAATAGCTTCTCGCCCCAGGAGCACTTTCGTGAGTTGCTCTATAGTCGGCTGCGCAAACAGCGTGGCGAGCGGTATCTTCTTTCCAAAGACCTCCTCCATGCGAACAACAAGGCGGGTCGCCAGTAAAGAGTGTCCGCCCAGGAAGAAAAAGTTATCCGTGATGCCGATAGGTCGTGCCGCTAACAACTCTTCCCAAATTTTAATCAACTGAAAATGGATTGGCTGCGTGGGAATAGCAAACGTCTCTTCCACGGTACGTTGCGATATGTTTGGTGCTGGCAGCTTCCCTCGGTCTACCTTCTTGTTCGGGGTCAGAGGAAGTGTCTCCATGAAGACTACGGCGGAAGGGACCATGTACTGCGGTAAGAGCTGCATGCTATGCTGCTGTAGCTCATGAGCAGTCACCGACTGCTGCTGCGTCCGCACCACATATGCCACCAAGCGTTTGTCGCCAGGGGTATCCTCGCGAGCTACCACCACCGCTTGTTGCACCTCGGCATGCTGGCTCAAGACTGCCTCAATTTCGCCCAACTCAATGCGAAAACCACGTAGCTTCACTTGATAATCCAGGCGTCCTAGATGCTCAATTGTACCATCGGCTCGGTATCGTGCCAGGTCCCCCGTCTTATAGAGACGTGCCCCCGGCTCTTTGCTGAAGGGATGCTCAATAAAGCGTTCCGCCGTCAATTCAGGTCGGTGCAGGTAGCCACGCGCTAGCCCATCACCTCCAATATAGAGTTCACCCGGCACCCCGATGGGCATCGGCTGCAACTCCGGGCTGAGAATGTAGATCTGGGTGTTGGCAATGGGACGACCAATCGTCACTCCATTCTCTCCTCGTTTGATCTCACAAACGGTTGACCAGATGGTGGTCTCAGTAGGTCCGTAGAGATTCCAGAGTGCGGCGACCTTTGGGCGTAATTGCTGCGCTAACTCTGGCGGCAGGGCTTCACCGCCACAGAGGACCTTCAAGTGCGCATCCCCTTGCCATCCTGCTGCCAACATCATGCGCCAGGTAATTGGCGTGGCTTGCATTACCGTGGCATGCATGTGGGACACGCTCTCCGCTAACGCTGCCCCACTCGTGACGACATCCTTGCTCGCAACGATCACACTGGCCCCCACGAGCAAGGGCAAGAAGAGTTCAAGGGCGGCGATATCGAAGGATAACGTGGTCACGGCCAACCAGCGATCCTCTGCGCTCAGTCCCGGCTGCTGGCTCATGGACAATAAGAAATTGACCACAGCACCATGCGGAATCTGCACGCCCTTTGGTCGCCCCGTGGAGCCAGAAGTATAAATGACGTAGGCCAGATTCTCGGCAGTCGTCATCGTGCTCACATTCCGTTCATCCTGCTGCGCTAAGGCCACGGCTTCCGTCTCCAAACAGACGATTGTCGCCTCCAGTTGAGGCAGCGCACTGACCAGCGACTGTTGCGTCACCAGCACCCTGGCCTGAGAATCGGCTAACATGTAAGCCAGACGCTCGGATGGAAAGCTTGGATCGAGCGGGACATAGGCCCCCCCTGCTTTGAGGATACCAAGCAATGCTATCATCATCTCCAAAGAACGCTCCATACAGATGCCTACCAACACCTCGGGCCCTACTCCCAACCGTTGCAGCGTGTGTGCGAGCTGGTTGGCTCTTCGATTTAGTTCTCGATAGGTGAGGTGCTCGTTCTCAAAGATCACGGCTACGGCGTCGGGTGTGCGTTGGACTTGAGCTTCAATCAACTGGTGGAGGCAAATATCTTTGGGATAATTGACATTTGTAGCATTCCAATCACCCAGGAGTTGTTGCCGCTCTCCTTCCGTCAGGAGGGGCAATTCCATGAGTTGTTGCTCGACATCAGCTACGATACCTTCAAGCAGCGTCTTCCAGTGCCCAATCATGCGCCAGATGGTCGTCTCATCGAACAAGTCAGTGTTGTACTCGAAGCGACCAATAAGACCCTCAGGACGATCATCGAGTTCGAGGGAGAGATCAAACTTGGATGTGCCGACCGTGACATCCATCTGGGTCAGCGTCCATCCTGATGGAAGAACGGGCAGCGGTGGTTCAAGTGTGAGCAGCACCTGGAAAAGAGGATTCTGGGCCAGATTTCGCTCCGGTTGCAGTTCCTTGACGAGATACTCGAAAGGTGTATCCTCGTGAGTGACTGCCGCGATGGTCGCTTCGCGCACACGCCTTAGTAGCTCGCGAAAAGGAGGATTTCCAGAGAGATTGGTGCGCAGCACCAGCGTGTTCAGAAAAAATCCCATCATTTTCTGGAATTCCGCCCGGTTGCGACCAGCGGTGGCAGTGCCTATCAGAATATCTTCCTGCCCTGTATAGCGATAGAGCAAAGTCTGAAATGAAGCTGCCAGAATCATATACAGGGTTACTCCCTCCCGATGGCTGAGTGCCTTGAGTTCGTCTGTCAGTCGCTGCGAGAGAGCGAACGGTTGCATCGATCCATGGTAGGTCTGCACAGGAGGACGGGGGCGATCAGTAGGTAATTCTAGGGCAGCAGGAGCCCCTGCAAGTTGTTGCTTCCAGAACCCCAGTTGATTTGCGAGTATGTCACCTTGTAGTTGCTCTCGCTGCCAATAGGCATAATCGGCGTACTGCAAGGACGGCTCAGGGAGTGGTGAAGGTTTTCCACTCGCAAAAGCTTCGTAAAGCGCACGCAATTCGGGTAGGAACACCTGGTATATGGCAACGCCGTCGAATATGATGTGGTGCAAGGTCAAGTACAGACGATGCTCCTGCTCTCCCAGCCCTATCAGCCTGGCGCGTAGCAAGGGTCCTTGCGCAAAATCGAAAGGGATACGCGCATCTTCCGTTGCCAGTCGCACCGCTTCAGCCTGTCGTTCGGCCTCAGAGAGGTGCCGCAGGTCTACCATGGGTAGCGACATCGTTGTGGGTGCATGTATCTTCTGGACAGGCAACCCATCGACTATGGGGAAGCTCGTGCGCCATGCTTCGTGACGACGGATGAACTCATTAAAACTCTGCTCAAGTGCGGGTACATCGAGCGGACCAGGCAGGTGTATGGTCACACATTCATTATACACGGGGATATTTGGCATGAACTGGTTGAGCAGCCAAATTTGTTGCTGTCCAAAGGATAGCGGTACTGGCCCTTCCTGCGTTCGTCGCGGTATACTTTCTAGCGGTGTTGCAGTCTTGGGAAGGTCGCCACGCATATATTTTGTCAGTAAGGCACGCCTCGCCTCTGTGGAATCTTTGGTATGTAACATGTAAATGCTTCCATGTATAGGGGCGAAGGGCTCGCAGCAATACTTTTAGAAACAGCGCTGCTTCACTCATCTTTTTTGCCCTCCCCCAGGCCAAAAGGTCAAATGTTTTCAGTTTCGCGGATTGTCATTCTGAGGCCGCAGCCACATTGTCATTCTGAGGCCGCAGCCGAAGAATCTATTCCATTAAAACGATACCGGTAGAGCCGTCAAGCCACGCAAGCCCAGATTTTCGCGCCAGGTGATAGGCCCTGGCTTTAAGCTCAGCGCGGGCATTCGTCGTAACACCGTTTCGAAGGCGATCTGACCCTCGATTCGAGCCAAAGGCGCACCAAAGCAAAAGTGGCTGGCCCAGGCAAAAGCTACGTGTCGATTGTCCTGGCGACTTATATCAAGCTTGTCTGGCTCGGGAAATCGCTCTGGATCATGGTTTGCCGCACCCATCACTGCAATCACCGCCTGCCGTTTATGAATAGTTTTTCCGCCCAGTTGCACGTCTTCAGGAGCCAGCCGTGCCGTATGCTGGCTGGGACTTTCGAAGCGCAACAGTTCTTCCACTGCCGACGGAATCAAAGACAGGTCAGCGCGCAGTTTAGCAAGCTGGTCTGGATAGCGCAATAACGTAAGTATGCCATTCCCGATCAGATTGGTTGTCGTTTCCTGACCGCCAACCATCGTCACAATGGTATTAGCAATCACCTCATCTTCACTGAGTCGATCTCCATCTTGTTCAGCGGTCATGAGCGCATTGATGAGCCCTTCACGAGGATGCTGCTCATTCTCGTGTATAGCTGCGCGGAAATACACAATCATCTCTTCCAAACTGCGTATCACCTGCGCCGCACTATCTGGATTGTGCTGGAAATTGCCAAGCACCTGCGCGAAATCGGCTGACCACAGCGTGAGTTGCTTCCAATCTGACGTTGGCACACCTAATAGCTCAGCCGTAACAATAGCGGGAAGAGGATAAGCCAGGTCGGCGATGATATCCATTTCGCCTTTGTCCTGCACGGCGTCCAATAAGCTATCGGTAATCTCTTGAATGTGCGAGCTTAAGACTTGTACCCGGCGCGGGGTAAATGCCTTTGATGCCAGACCCCTCACTCGTCCATGGGCAGGGGGATCGAGAAAGAGCATCTGACGCACCATCACGCGTGCCAGCGGCGTTAACTTTTCCAGGCCGAGGGATGTTAACTGTTCGGGCGTGGGCGTACGATTGGCTGAGAATCGCTGGAAAACACTGATTACATCTGCATAGCGCGTCACTACCCATGCGTGCAAAAAGGGATCCCAGTGAACCGGGTCTTCAGTACGAAGTTGATGGTAGAGCGGGTAAGGGTTGGCAAGTATCTCAGGGTCGAGCAAATGATAAAGGCTCAACACATTACTTTGCTTCCTTGGTTTAGGCGTAATTCCCTTATGTGTAGTCATTCGCATTACTCCATGCATTGCTTTCCTTGTCATTCTGAGCCGCAGCGAAGAATCTATTCCTTGCTTTCCTTATCCCAGTAGATGCTGAACTTCGTCATCGCTCATCGCGTCTACTTTGGCAATAATAAGCTCTTCGATCTCGTAGGACAACTCCCGCACTGTTGGTGCATCGAAGAGTGTCCGGAGCGTCATTGTCACCCCAAAGGTTTCTGCTATACGCACAATAAGCTGCGTACCGAGCAAGGAATGACCACCAAGCATAAAAAAGTTGTCATCTATGCCCACTTTTGCCAGGCCGAGCAGGGAAGCCACAAGACTGACAAGCTGCTCTTCTATCGGCGTACTCGGCTCACTTACGACTTCATCGTGCAAGGTATTGAACTCGTCTGGAACCGGTAAAGCAGTGCGGTCCACCTTGCCATTAGGGGTAATTGGTAGCGAATCCAACAGTACAAATGTCGTCGGTATCATATACGTAGGCAATCGCTCTGCCAGCATGTCTTGTAAAGCACTGGCTGACATGTAGGGACGCCCCTTGTGGGCGTCCGGGGTGGGGCTGGCTGAGACGTTTATGTCAGCCGTCGGTACGATGTAGGCTACCAGTTGCTTCTCATCAGCACGATCTTCACGCGCGACAACGACGCTTGTCTGCACCGCTTGATGCTCGTTCAGGACAGCTATAATCTCATCGGGTTCGATGCGAAAACCGCGAATTTTGATCTGATAGTCGCTTCGTCCCATGAATACGATCTGTCCATCAGGCAGGTAGCGGCTCAAATCGCCAGTCTTATACAGCCGCGCGTTGGGATCGCTACTAAAGGGATGCTGGATAAACCGTTCCTTTGTGAGTTCGGGGCGGTTAAGATAGCCACGCGCTACGCCAGCCCCCCCAATATATAATTCGCCTGTTTCGCCAATGGGCACGGGCTGCATTTCTTCATTGAGAATATAGATTTGTGCATTGTCGATGGGGCGTCCGATAGGCAGTACGCCAGCCGTGTTGTTACTATCTGCAAGAGGAAACACACGCCCGGACGTGGCAACGACGGTCGCCTCAGTAGGACCATAGTTATTGATCAAGGCAAAGGGTAAGCTAGAAGGTGGAAAGTGATGCAATGTATCAGCACCAGTGAGCAGAAAACGCAGTGACGTTGGGGCAGGCCACTCCAGCGTCATGATACTTTCTGCCAACACCGTCGGCAGAAAAGAAATGTTAATGCTGTTGTGTACGAGCCAATCGCGTAGTAGCGTGGGTGTGACACGCGTATCTTCATCAGGCAGATACACGCTCGCACCAACTGTGAGGTAAGGCCAAAGTTCCCAGCCCGTTGCATCGAATGCTGGGCTGCTCACCTGCGTTGCCCTATCTTTGGCTGTTACCGCAAATGCACGTTGATGCCAGTATAGAAGATTAAGCAGGCCACTGTGCGTGATTTGGGTACCTTTGGGGCGCCCGGTAGAGCCAGAAGTATAAATGACATAAGCAAGATCATGAGCCGTGACAGCAGAAATTGGCTCTGTCACACTCTGTTGGGCTAGCTCTGTTGTCGCGCTATCCAGGCAAATGACCTTCGCCGCTTGCACGGAGAGGTGTGTCACTACATCCTGCTGTGAAATCAACACGGGAACCTGTGCGTCTGCCAACATGAAGGCGATGCGGTCAGAGGGGTAAGTCACATCCAATGGAACATAAGCCCCACCAGCTTTGAGGATGCCTAACAATCCTACTACCATATCCAGCGAACGCTCCACACACAAACCCACCAGCACGTTGGGCCCTACGCCCAGTGACTGTAGATAATGGGCAAGTTGGTTAGCTCGCTGGTTCAACTCGTTGTAGCTCAATACTTGTGTACCCATCACCAACGCAACTGCGTCAGGAGTGGCAGCCGCTTGCAACGCCACTAACTGCGGAATGCAGGTATCTTGAGGATAATCCCTCTGCGTAGCATTCCATGCTGTTAACTGCTGCAACGCCGACTGCGACAATGGGGATGTGTCTGTTGTATCTGTGGCAAGCATCTTTGCTTCAATGGGATCAACATAGATCTGAGTATCATCTTTACGCTCTGATTTATTGAGGCGCATAGTTGTATCCTCTAGTAACAAGTATTCTCTTTCTCTTCACGCGACGAGCAGGGATGCAAGGGGCCGCCGCCCCTTGACTGGCACCCTGCCTGGGGGGCAGGTAATTAGGGCTTCGCCCTAGTTCTCCCTCTCCAGGCCGCCGTAGGCGACCTGACAAATGAAGAGAAACAAAACACTAATATGAACGAAACAAATAAAATGATCAACAGTAGAGAAGTGGAACATATTTGCTCAATGACATCAGCATCACGAGCCAATCATAGGTGATGACCTGGATAGCTTATTCCAGGAGCATCGATAAACGTCGATATATGAGGTGAATAACTGCACAAAAAGTTATTTCAAGGTAACTATACGATAACAAGTTACAAGCCAGGCCCCGTGGGAGCCTTTGTTTAACTACATGACGGTATTACGTAATCACAAGGGGGTAGTATTTAATAGGTAGTTTGGGAACAAACACGCAGCGTTCATTTGACCCAAAACTTAACGTCAGTGTCTATTCGTTAAATTATGCAAGTACCTGAGCGTACTTTAGGCTCGTGTTCGTTCCCATGTAAGTAGTATGTATATTTCCCCAAATATAAACACACTACGTCTTGTGACATCTTTTGGTTTCGTTACTTAACACCCGCTCGAACGATGGCTGTTTGTAACGAGCCTTTTCTTTTTTGTAGGCTTCCCTCTATATATGACGAACGAACTTTGTGAAAGTTGCAATGAAAACAAACGTCCTAGGACGCCTTGTGATACATCGCTACTACACATAACAAACCCGAACATCGGCAGACTCATTGTCATTCTGAGTCCGCAGACGAAGAATCTATTCCTTGAAAGCGCATGGGCTAGACCCCCGCCCCCTTATTGTATAATCCCCTATGCGAAGGAGCCGCCGCGCAAATACGCATGCGTCGGCTTGAGAAGCTATGCCAGCCCATGCCCGCTCCGTCTTTTGTCCAGGGTGACAGCCAGTGAGGCAAATGGTAGCCACCATGGACGACGGCATCTTGCTGTGACTCTTTTCGCGCCAGTCCAGAAGGACCTTTGAGGAAGAGGCTGCGAAGGTGGCTGTAGGCACGCTTCAAGCGGCTGATCGCTACCATAAGATCCCAAACGTAGCTATGCTGTCCTTCATGAATCATACTTGCATAAGGTAGGACAAACGAGGTGAAGTTTTTCTACTTGTAGGCCTGGTTTGAGCAAGAATGGGCAGGGATTGCGCAAGTCTTTATGATCCGCCGCTACGTTAAACAAGGGGAAAAAGAGCGAGAGGAAATCGTCTATGGGTTTACGAATCTGCCCCGAAAGAAAGCCAGTGCCAAGCGTCTGCTGGAACTCAATCAACGGCACTGGCGAATTGAGCATCGACTGCATTATCGACGAGACGTGAACCTTGGGGAAGACGGCTGTCAAGTTCGGGTGAAAGGAGCTCCCCAAGCATTAGCCGCCTTAAATGGAGGCATGCTGGCCATCATGGATTGGTTGGAGGTGCGCAACGTCGCTGCGCAGATGAGGCATTTTTGCGCTCATCCCCACGATGCCCCTCAATTGCTGTTTGGCAGGCTTTCGCGGCACAACGGGTAAACCGAAAAGCCCTGAAATCCAGGCAGAAAGTCTTGACTTTCTTGTTTCTCATTAAGTACAATTTAAAGATAGGTTGGTTGAGATTTTCTCTTAAAGCTCAACTTCGTAGGTTAATCAGAAGTCAATTCTCATTTATTACACAATTGTTGGGGAATAAAAACACATATTCAAAATACATACAAATTCTTTTTTGCTATGCATTTTTTGTGCAGAAATCACCCTTTCATTTGGCCTGCGATAGCCGTTAGTATCCTCTTTTTGTTCCCTAAGAGACAGGGAGATGAGGGAAGCCTCCTAGTTCTCAAATCTTTTGGACACAGCAAAAGATAGGGAGATCCGTGCCCAAACTGGTCATCCTTGGATTCATGCAGTTGAACCAGCATTTTACATCGACGTTTGTGAATATAGTGGCTTTTCATGGTTTTTCTTACCTGCATTACACTTTTGCGTCCTACTGAATCCTCGTAATGAACATGGTTCAAGTAGACACATTGCAAAAGAAATTGCTCACAATCCGCTCATTTTTTCGGGCATAAAATGAATTGTATTGCCCCCTGTGGAGAAATGCGTCGGGAAACGATGCTTCTGTAAGCAGTAGGTGATCATGACGCGGGTCCAGGGAAAGCATCGGGGAGCAGAAGTGAGCTATAATCACGCTTCATCGGCTGGGATGTCCACAATGCGGAGCCATTCTCTCGAACTTTTCACTTTTTACGGAGTGCCGGGGAAATGAGCGAACAGCGAGTTTTTAACGCTTGTTTTAACGCTCACCCTTTACAATGAAAGTAGCTTGAACAACAGATTTCATCGACCGCGTAGAAGAAGGTCTCGGTAGAGCAAATGTTCAAGCTCCCGCCCGAAGCACGCGCTCATTTCCCCACACTCCGTACGAAGTGTGGGGAAATGAGCGAACCGTGAGCAATTGTTGCATCGTACAAGAGATATGAGAAAGTGAAGAAAATATTTGAATTAAGTACAAGAAACGCCCGGATTCTTAAGATCCAGGCGTCCCAGGTGACCGTTACAACGTGTCCTATACTGCTTTGTAGTCCAAAACAGAGACAGTACAGGACAGCTAGAGCTCCCCTTTTCTGATTGTCGTCAGCGTAGCAACAACCGACTCAACAGGTTGTTGCTACAAGGACAGGTCTAAGGTCTACATTAATTATCACACAAATTGAACAGTTTTGTCAATTAACAAAGGAGAAACGCAGACATGACTCTGGCAAGTTAATTGACGGTTGACCCCCTAGTGCGTGATGTAGAGAGGAATGTCTAATGGCATGAAATATCCGCCCATCTCTTCTAGCAATGCTCCTCCACTTATTTCAACAAGCAGAGAGCAGTATGATAATGCTTCTCCTCTGGGTGAACAGATAGAACGATATAAAGCATGGTTTGCTAAGGATGCTGAACGAAATAGTGTACTTAACGATCAGAAAAAAATCAAAGCGTATCAAGATGAAGCATTGCAATTCACCAATGTCAATAATCAAGCAATACAATTGTTTGCTCCTTTTCGTCGAGAGTTCTCCGCCTTGCAAACCTTCACAAGAGGACAAATATACGCGCTAAGCGTGATTGTATGTGGTTGTCTACTCGGCGGCATTTTTTTCCGCATTAGTATGGTGGTAGTGCTTATTGCATTCATATCGGTGATTTATCTTGCTGAACTCTTGATCACCGTTGTGCTATCGGCGCAAACGCTTGATCTCTCGGCAGAAGAACAGATAGATGATGCTCTCGTTAATGCCCTGGTAGATATGGAGTGGCCTCGTTATACGATTCTCTGCCCGCTCTACCATGAGGTCGAGGTTGTGCCGCAATTTGTGCAGGCCATAAAGAAACTTGATTATCCCACTGCAAAGCTACAGATTCTTTTTCTTACGGAGTCGGACGATACTGCGACACGTATGGCCATTCAATCACTTCATCTTCCAACGCATTTTTCAATTATGACCGTTCCTGAGGGTAAGCTGCAAACGAAGCCGCGTGCCTGTAACTATGGCCTATTACAGGCAACGGGCGACTATGTGGTTATCTTTGATGCAGAGGACATTCCTGACCCTTTACAACTCAAAAAGGCTGTCCTTGCCTTTGCTAATCTAGGTGAGAAAACGGCCTGCGTGCAGGCGAAACTCAATTTCTATAACTCCGAGCAAAATCTGTTGACACGTTGGTTTACAGCAGAGTATTCCCTGTGGTTCGACTTGACACTGCCTGGACTACAGAAGTTGGGTGTCCCACTTCCCTTAGGCGGCACCTCCAACCACTTCCGTACTTACATGTTACGTGAATTGGGCGCGTGGGATGCCTACAATGTGACTGAGGATTGCGAATTAGGGTTGCGTATGGCCTACTATGGGTACAAAACAGCGATACTGGACTCAACAACATATGAAGAAGCAAACTCGCAATTCAAAAATTGGCTTCGGCAGAGGTCACGCTGGATCAAGGGTTACATGCAAACGTACCTGGTTTATATGCGGCATCCACAGGTCTACTTGCGTCCAAACCGCCTAAATGAGTTTCTTTCGCTACAAATCTTTGTCGGCGGTAAGACAGGAGTGCTCTTCGTCAATCCCCTTATGTGGGCACTTGTAGTAAGTTACATTCTACTACGTCCAGTCGACCTTTATCATACGTTGTTTCCAGGACCTGTACTGTATATGGGAGCAATGTGCCTCATTTTCGGTAATTTTTTCTATATCTATTCACATTTGCTCGGTTGTATGAAGCGTGGTCACTACGGTCTCTTGAAATGGACACTGACCATCCCCATCTATTGGGCAATGGCAAGTATCGCTGCATTCATGGCCTTACAACAACTTATCTTCAAGCCCCACTATTGGGAAAAGACAAAGCACGGCCTCCACCTGCATAAAGCTGGTTCGATGACAAAGATCACCGTGATAACAGAAGAGGTCAAAGCGACAGAAGCGATATGGCAGTTCGCTGCTTCGTTGCAAGCGAAGGGACGTATCGCTACATCACAGACCGGTGAACTAGTCACAACCAGTGTATCCTCAAATCTCTCTGTTACAGATGATGATATTGAGATCGAGCTCACGGAAAAGACTGTGCGGTTGAAGATGCATACAAGCACAGAACCTATTCTACAAGCACTGCTCTTCGACGATTCCGAATGTGACGAGACGACGATACGCTTGCCTCGCTTGGCTCCTATTGGTCAACAGAACTTGCCAGCTCCTCCACTTTCATTAGAGCACGAACAGCAGAAAGATAGTTTACCCTCTGCTACAATACCAGGCCCACTCGCCACCATATTATTACAGTTTGGGCTATTTGAGGAGCAGGAACGATGAGCACACGACCACGACAATCCATCTCGGGCATCACGACCGCAGTAGTAGATGTAGAGGTGTCCGCAAAGGAGTTCAGGGCAGTGTTGCCACGTTCGCAAGTGCGACAGACGAGAAGATTATGGCTTCAAGACTCGTGGTTGATCGCGACCATTCTCACCGCCTACATTGCTAGCATCAGTGCCTTCTGGTACTTCTTCCAGATGCATCAGATTGTACTCTACGGAGATACCTACGCGCATATGTTGATAGTGCGACGTGTCCTGGATAACGCGACGCCCGGGCTGGCGCAACTTGGAGGAGTATGGCTACCACTGCCGCATCTGGTAATGCTGCCGTTCATCTGGAACGATTACCTGTGGCGTACTGGTCTGGCGGGTTCGTTACCTTCGATGATCTGCTACCTGATCTCGGCAGTGTATCTCTTCCTGGCGGCGCGACGACTGACAAGGGATAGCCGTGCCAGTTTCATCGGTACGCTACTCTTCATCTTGAATCCCAACATACTGTATTTGCAAAGCACCGCCCTCAGTGAGATCGTGCTGATCGCCACACTCACAGCTTCTTCATACTATTTCCTCGCGTGGGCACAGGACGATAAGTTGAATGACCTGATCTTAACGGCTCTGGCGACCTTCCTCGCGACCCTATCGCGCTATGATGGCTGGGCCCTGTTCTTGGCTATGCTTGCGATGATACTACTGATTGGCTTTCTGAAACATCTACCTTGGAAGCGTATCGAGGCGAATGTCATCATCTTCTGCTCTATGGGTGGGCTAGGCATTGTGTTGTGGCTGCTCTGGTGCTTTCTCATTTTTGGAGATGCTCTTTACTTTCAACATGGTCCCTTCTCATCACAGGCACAACAAAAGGCGTTGATCGACGCTCATGTGCTGTTTACCTATCATGATCTCTGGCAGTCCATTCGCTATTACACGATCGATTCTGTGCTCAATGTAGGTCCTGTTCTCTTCATATTAGGCACCATCGCCTTTGGCGTATTTGTCGTGCGACGGCGCAGAAGTGCAGAGGCGATTGCCACACTGGTATTTCTGGTTCCCTTCGCCTTTTATGTAGCCTCGCTCTATCTTGGCCAGGCAGCCCTTTACGTTCCTGGAGCGGTCCCACCCGACCTTGAGCACCAGATTTATAACGCACGCTACGGAGTACAGATGGTCGTGCCTACAGCACTCTTTCTTGCTACATTCATCAGCAATATCTCTTTACGCCGCTTCCATGGTTTAGCACAGTTTGTGCTAGTGGGCATCATCATTGGGCAGACGATATGGACCGCATCTACTGGCATCATCTCTCTTCAGGACGGACAATTTGGCCTTTCCTGTGCTCATTCGCATCCGGTGGTTATCTATCTCGCTCAGCACTATAACGGGGGGAAAATCCTTGAAGACCTCTATGATACAAAGATCGACGCACTTAACCCAGAAGCGGGCATTGACTTCAAAAATGTTATCTACGAAGGTTCGGGGAAGCTCTGGCAGCAGGCTCTTCATAACCCATCTTCAATGGTGAACTGGATTATTGTCAATCCAGCAAACAAATATGATCAAGTAACACAACACCTTACTCCTGCATTTAACGAGCAGTATACACGCGATATAGAGGAACCCAGTGGATTGAGCTTGTATCAGCGCAACGGATTAGTGCTTCCAACACATCCTGTGCCAACCTTCTTTCTCAATCAACATACATTATGCGATGATGCCAGTTCAGCAAGCAGTAATAGACTGCCCAGCGTCCACAAGGGTCTCACCCATACTCTCCCCACTTTTGGCGATACGCCCATGTTGATAGTGACGAGAAGTACCTTTTCTAACGGGAATGCGAGGCAAATATGAAACGGCGACTATCAGGTAAACCCTTTATATGGGTGCTTTCTACTTTATCTATGGTACTTACGCTGGTGCTGGCACTTGCGCTCACGTATATGCCACAATTGCTTACTGCTGCTGGTACACCACCACCTGTCCCGGGCGACGATTGGCCGACATATCTGCACGACACACAGCGCACTGCTGCAAGTGGGGAAGTTATACTTTCGCCCACTAATGCTGGACAACTGGGGAGACAATGGCGGTTCAAAACGGATGGTGGCATCGCGGCCTCACCTATTATAGCAAACAACACCGTCTTTGTCGGCTCCTGGGATGGCTACGAGTATGCACTGGACTCACTGACGGGATATCAGAAGTGGAAAACCTATCTGGGTAAAACAACAGGCAACTGTCTTCCAGCCTTGATTGGGATCACATCATCCGCTACGGTACAAAACAACATTGTCTATGTTGGTGGCGGCGACTCTTACTGGTATGCGCTAGATGCCTACACGGGCAATGTGTTGTGGAAGGTGTTTACAGGCGATAACAGCCCCGATAAAGGGTTCTATAATTGGTCGAGTCCGCTCATCTACAAGGGATATGCATATGTCGGAATAGCAAGCAATTGCGACAATCCATTAGTTACGGGCAAGTTGCTCAAGGTCAGTTTGGCCTCTCATCAAGTTGTAAGCAGCACGCTGTTTGTCAATGAAAAAGAGGTTGGGGGAGGTATCTGGACCTCACCCTCAGTTGATGAAGATAGCAATACTATCTATGTGACCACTGGTACACAGAATCAGATATGGCAAACACTTTCACAGGCTATAGTTACTATAGATGCCAACTCTATGCAAATAAAGAGCTCATGGCAGATACCGCTCTCCCAGTCGGGTGGTGACTACGACTGGGGTAACTCTGCTGTTCTCTTCACAGATGCTCATGACCATAAGATGGTGGCAGCAACGAATAAGAATGGATTTACCTATGCCTTTGATCGTGCTAATCTAAGTGCAGGGCCAATTTGGGAGCAGCAAACGGGTATTGGTGGCGAGTGCCCGCCGTGTGGTGAAGGTAGCGTCTCATCGGGTGCATTTGCTCATGGTATGCTCTACATGGCTGGGGGACATACCACTATTCACGGCATTGGCTACCCCGGTTCAGTACGTGCCATTGATCCTACTACAGGGAAATATCAATGGGAACATGGCGTTCCCTACCCAATTGTGCCTGCGCTAAGTTATGCCCATGGCCTCATTATCGATGGTGAGGGTGCCACGATGGAGGTACTTGACGCCGCAACGGGGACACGGCTTTACAGTTATGAGACAGAGAATACGCTCTATGGACCAGCAAGCATTTCGCGCGGCATGATCTACATGGGATCGACTGATGGCTATCTCTACGCCTTTGGGCTGCACAACAGTATTGTCCACTCTGCTTCGGGTTGCCGAAGTGAGTGGCTCTGCCAGGACATTGGCACATTGAGGCTCGATGGATCGGGGGCGTTATCAGAGAAAACATGGAGCATCTCAGCAGGCGGCACAGGCATCGGTGGACTCGGACTCTCCTACGACCAAGTGCGTTTTGTTAATCAGAGTGTCAGTAGTGATATGCAAATCACTGCACAGGTTGTATCGCAACAGGCGGCTGGCCCCACGTCACAAGTCGGACTAATGGCGCGACAAAACATGGAGCAAGGCTCGCCTTTCTACTCAATCATGCTGACGCGTCAGCATGGAATCGTTGTTCAATATCGTTCAGGCTTTGCCGGAGCGGCCATTATTACTGGTACACTTGCTACAATAAATGCTGATAAGCAGGCACACTACCTTGAGATACAGCGCGTCAGGGATAAATTTCAGGCCGCTGTTTCTACAGATGGTGTGACATACACACTGGTACCAGGAAGTTCTGTAACATTAGTAATGCCTGACAAGGTTTTAGTGGGTCTTGCTGCAAGCTCAGGCGTGAATGCAACATTAGGAACTGCCACCTATGCTCACCTCACGATTAGCAAACCAACCAACATTCCGCTAGCCTCTCGTCCCGCTTCAAACTGCCCAACTGGTTGGAGTTGTGGCGATGTTGGAAACCCAGCATTAGTAGGGAACCAGATAGTTAACAATGGCACAATGACCCTTCTGGGTGCAGGAACGGACATCTGGGGTACCTCAGATCAATTCCATTTTGTCTGGCGTTCTCTTACAAACAATAGTACTGTAAGTACACACGTTACTACTTTACAGCAGACAAACGTACTGGCAAAAGCAGGAGTCATGCTGCGCACAAGCATCGCTGACGATGCCCCTTACTACGCCGCTTTTATCACCCCTCATAAAGGTATCACAGTACGCTATCGCACTATTAAAGGGCTAAATGCCCAAGTTGTAGCGGCTAACGAAGCTTTCCAGCCACCAGCATACCTCCGTGTGGCACGCTGGAAGAACATCTTCACAACTTATGTCTCGCCAGATGGCCTCACCTGGAGTGCCCTTGGCGGTTCGAGTGTGTCTATGGATGTGCAAGGACCAATGCTTGGTGGCATGGCCTTAACATCACATAATGGGGCCATCATGGGTTCCGCCACGTTCGATTCTTTTAGCGCGACAGATACAGCCGTAATCGCGCCGACGGCTTGCCCAGATCAGTGGTCATGTGGCGATATTGGCTATGCTGCTCCAAGAGGTAGTCAGCTTTTTAACAGGCTTACCAACACCTGGACGTTGCAGGGCGGTGGTTTCGACATCTTCTTTAAGACTGACCAATTCCACTTTGTTTGGCAAACGATGAATGGTGATGGTGCTCTCAGCGCGCATACTAGCTTCATTGCGCAAACGGAGTTGGATGCGCAGGTTGGAAATGACTATGCAAAAGCAGGAATTATGCTGCGCGCGAACACCGATACAGGTTCTCCCTACTATGGCGTCTTCATAACGCCACTGCACGGCATCATAGTGCAATATCGCAAGCAGCAAGGAGATAGTACTGGAGAAACTATATTGCCAGACATCCCCAAAGGTGCGGTATACCTGAAAGTTGTGCGTAGCGGTACCATTTTCACCGCTTATATATCAAAAGATGATAACGATTGGATACTCATCGACGGTTCAAGCATTGCACTAAATACGGGGAACACTATGCTCGCAGGTCTAGCTGTCACATCGCACAATCCGGGAGCACTAAGAGTCGTCACCTTCGATACCATCAATATCTCATGAACCTTGGGGGGAGCCTGATTATGCAATTTATCCGTTTTAGCCTGGTGGGAGTGCTAAACACGATGGTTGATCTTGTTGCATTCAACCTCCTTGTGCTGTGCTTTCCTACGCAAAATGCAGCCTTGCTCGTTGTCTACAATTCACTGGCGTATGCCTTGGGAGCGCTCAATAGCTACTTCCTGAACAAACATTGGACATTTCAGCAAAGACAGGCTACAACAGGGCGGGAGATTA
Source organism: Ktedonobacterales bacterium (assembly GCA_038209195.1). Classification (GTDB taxonomy): domain Bacteria; phylum Chloroflexota; class Ktedonobacteria; order Ktedonobacterales; family Ktedonobacteraceae; genus JBBQXY01. The sequence continues at coordinate 19,678 of JBBQXY010000059.1, forward strand.
TGCGTTTCGCCATCATAATCGCATGCGGTATCCTCTGTAACAATTTCATACTCTGGTTAGTGGCGGCCACCGCACATCCCTTTGTCATGAATATTATCCTATGGGCGAACATGGCAAAGGTAGTAGCTATCAGCGGAACTTTTATCATATCGTACCTTGGAATGCGTCTCTGGGTCTTCACTGGAACAACCCGCCGGCGTCTGCTGCCCTACGCTCGTGTTGCCATGCAACAGCATAAAGTAGTTACCGATAAGGTTGTGATGTATTGGACCCCTACCGCTCCTTGCCTGGTACAAGAGGAGAATACCACAATGAATGTAGAAACCGATTTATCACATTTGCGGGATGGCTATGAACATCAATTTCTCACAAATCATAGTTTTTCTGTCGTGCTACCTGCCCATAACGAGGAAGGGGTTATCTCCTTAACATTGAATATCATTCTGTCTACACTACCTTCATGGGTGCAGAACTTTGAGGTCATTGTAGTCAACGACGGGAGTACGGATGAAACACTATCCATTGTCCAGTCCATCTCCAATGCTAATCCACATGTGCGTCTGATAACCCATCCTGTTAATCAAGGGTATGGAGCTGCCCTCGTTACTGGCTTCAGGGCGGTGACAAAAGATCTCACATTTTTTATGGATGCCGATGGACAATTTGATCTACGTGATCTTAAACCATTCTTTTCCCTTATTAACACACACGATGCTGTACTTGGCTACCGCATTAACCGTCAGGATACTTGGCTGCGTAAGTGCATGGCCTGGAGCTGGAGATTGCTTGTTACTTCTATCTTCAAAATCCAGGTACGCGATGTTGACTGCGCCTTCAAACTCTACCGCTCTGAGTTTCTGCACAAGCATCAGTTAGAAACACGTGGTGCGATGATCAATACAGAAATGCTTTACAAACTGAAACGCTTTGGCTACACCTACACACAACTGGGCGTGCGCCACTTTCCTCGCAAGAGCGGACGCGCAACAGGAGCAAAGTTCACCGTCATCATACGAGCCTTTCATGAGCTATACACCTACGCTCAGAAGTGGCATCGCGAAGAAAAACAAGAAAAGGCATACACACTTGAAATAACTCGTTTGTGATATGCTTATATAAAAGGATAAGGTGCAAGAAGAAAACACCATTTCTGCCTTCGTTGAACACACGAGCGGGAAAATCTCGCGCCGCCAACTTTCATAGGGGCTACTGATGAGCATTAACGATTTGTTTTGGAAACGCACGCGTAGAGAGACTGGTGTACCTCATCCGTCGCGTTGGGTACCTGAGCATGGAGCGAACGGTGGGCTTTGGCCCCAACGGGTTGCGATCTACCTTATCCTGTTAATCGTCATATCTGTCGGTTTCTCTGCATGTGCAAACCCATTTTACTCTGCAACAAACCAGAAGACGAATGTAGGCAGTATAGCGATAGCCGCAAATTCTCCGCTTTCGACACCGCTGCGTTGCCCTCAAAGTCAGGATAATAAAACGCAGAAATCCTTTGTTGAGAAAGATGGAACACACTTCGTCTATCAACATGTACCGCTCCGCTTTTATGGTTACACCTTCTATCGTGGACCATCTCATTGGCAGAATCCCAATTTCACCCAGGAGATCGATGCAACTCTGATAATGGGCGCACAAGCAAGGCAGAACTTGGCACGCCCGACTGACTTTTGGGATAAAGATACTCCAGGCCAGCAGGTTGGAGATACTACCATTTGGTCAAACATGGACTACCTTGTTTGCAACGCTAAGCAGCGCGGTATATTTGTGGTTATGGACGTCTCCGCCTTCCGCTGGTTGCTTATGAGCAAAGGGCGTGATCCCTATGATGCCAGCAACTGGAAAGACTTTCTCGACAAGCTCGGTACACATTATAGCGATCAATCTTCCATCGCTTTTTATTCTATTTTTGGTGAGCCATCGCCTCCAAAAACGATCGCAGACACACAACATCTCGTTGATTTCTATCGTGCTGTTACCGATGAACTTAGTCAGGCCGATAAGAATCATCACCTTATCACGGCTGGTGGCTTTAACCATATGGAAGATGAAACACCACAAACACCCTGGTGGCACGAGATTTACGCATTACCTCACAATGATATCATCGCTTTCAAAACCTACTCGCAAAAAGACCTCGACCTCATTCCTACTATCTCTGCCTTCGCTCAGAAGCTAAAAAAGCCAATAGTCGATGAAGAGTTTGGCTTGCCACAAAGCATGGGAGATGCTGCAACGACCGGTGAAACATATAACGGAATCTTTACCAGCCGCGCTCACTTCTTTGAGAACGTCTATACCCTTGGTGAAGGGAATGGAGTATCAGGCTTCGTCTTTTGGGATATGGGGGATGAACTGTCACAAGGAAGCTATCAAGTCAGCCCCAAAACGCCTGCTGTATGGCATGTGATACAAGAACATGCGAAAAGAAAATAGAGAGTACCGGGATGTTGCCAATGAAGAAAAATGTATAGTGCTGTGAGTAAAGATTTCGGTATGAAAGGATGCAAGTATGCTAGCACATTCGAACAATACCCATATTTTCCTACTGAGTTTCATACTCCTTACGATCTTGCTTATAGAGACCGCTTGCTCCAGCACTGTTGGTACTACGTTTCCCGCTTCTACCAGCGTGCCAACTTTTACCAGAAGTCCTCTTACCTTTGAACCTGCTCCTAAAGGTCTGTTAACTGCTGCACAAGTAGTCTATGCACAACCAGACTTCACGACGTCTACCCTCTATCCCACGGGCCAAAATACCCTGAGAAATGCCGGAGCTATCACCAGCGATACACATGGGGGCTTTTACGTCGCGGACTACGGCAACAGCCGCGTCTTGCACTTCCCCGCAAATGGAGTCAGTGGAGTTGGACCACAGGCAGATCAAGTCTATGGACAGCCCGACTACGCATCGGGTGCTACCCATCAAGGTGCTACTGGACTCAACTATCCTCATGGCATTGCTGTCGATGCCGCAGGTGGCCTGTACATTGCTGATATGTTCAACAATCGCATTCTTCACTATCCACAGGGCAGTACCATACCTGATCGTGTGTATGGACAACCTAACTTTGTCTCAAAAGCGAGCAGCAGCAATAGTGTGAGGCCAGACACGCTTACTCTTCCACAGGGGCTAGCCACCGACGAGACAGGTCTCTATGTGGTCGACTCGGGTAACAATCGTGTACTTCACTATCCTTCAACAAGCACGATAGCCGATTTCGTCTATGGACAAGGCATTCCTGGCAATAGCCCGTCCAGCTTCACTACCAATGCGAGTGGGGCTGGTGATTCCGGTCTCAATACACCACGCGACATTGCCATTAATCGCACAGGACTTTATATTGGCGACGCCGGAAATCACCGCGTCACTCACTACAAGTTCGGCAACCCTCGCGCGGATTATGTCTACGGTCAACCCGACTTTGCACCAACATCGGTACAGGCCAATCAAGGGAATGCGCATCCCACAGCTACTACATTGAATAATCCTACAGGTGTCGCTCTTGATTCACAAGGTTCACTTTACATTGCCGACCGCAACAACAACCGCATCTTGTATTACGCTCCTGCCATACAGACGGCTGCAAACGACCCACCCGCCACAGGTATCTATGGTCAACCGTCTTATAGCACTCAAAACGCATCTACAACGGCCACTACCTTCCATGGTCCAGGTGCAGTGTCTGTTGATACCAACGGCGACGTTTTTGTATTAGACATTTTTAATCAACGTGTACTCGAATTTATGCATGCTTAGACTCATTGTTCCTGCTACAGAAAGAGTTGATCATGTGAGAGTATGGCAAAGATGAGTTGGGTTCATGGCCAAAAGCGACTTTGCTGGAAAATCCACAGCTTCATATTGCATGAACTTGTTGGGAAATAAAGCATCACTACCTTCCCCCCTCTTCCCCCCCTTGCCCCCCTATAGTATAATCCCCCTATGCAGAACGATACGATTGCAGCCATTGCTACACCGCCGGGCGTCGGGGGGATCGGCGTAATCCGTGTGAGTGGGTCAGACGCGTTTGCCGTGGTTCAACCTCTGTTCCGGCAAGCGAGGAGCGGGAGCGGGAGCGGGGGGCACCGTGCTAGTACTATCCCCCCTTCACACCAACTCACCTATGGGCGGATTGTAGACCCCGGCTCCGAAGAAATAGTGGACGAGGTCCTCGTGGCCTTTATGAACGCGCCCCATACCTACACCCGTGAGCAAGTGGTGGAGATACAGGGACACGGCGGGCCGCTCGTCCTGCAACGCATCTTGCGCCTGGTCTTAACCCAGGGTGCGCGTTTGGCAAACCCCGGCGAATTTACCTTGCGTGCCTTTCTCAATGGTCGACTTGACCTGGCCCAGGCCGAAGCGGTCATGGACTTGATTGACGCACAAACCGAGGCCGGACAACGCCTGGCCGTGCAACAACTCAGCGGCCGCGTTTCCGCGCAAGTGCAGGAGGCGCGCCAGTCCATCCTCGCCGTAGTAGCGCGTATCGAAGTGAGCATTGACTTCCCGGAAGATGATGTTCCAACGCCCCAACCAGCGGAATTGACTCCCCTGGTTGCCAGCGCGCAGCAGCACGTCGACACCTTGCTTGCTGGCTCCCAACAAGGACGGCTCTATCGCCAGGGCTTACGTACCGCCATCATAGGCCGGCCCAACGTAGGCAAATCTAGCTTGCTCAACGCTCTTTTACGCAGTGAACGCGCCATCGTAACCTCCATCGCCGGTACCACCCGTGATACCGTCGAAGAAGTGGCGAACCTGCGTGGCATACCGCTCCACCTGATTGACACCGCCGGCATCACGCCCAGTAGCGATCCCATTGAACAGATCGGCGTGCAGCGCAGCCGCGCCGCCGCGGAAAGTGCCGACGTCTTACTTCTCGTCTTTGATGGCTCAGAACCGTTGCACGCACAAGATCGCCAGATCGCCGAGGAGCTCTACACCATGGGCTTTGGCCCAGGTGCCGCCGCCCAATCTACAGCAGATTCAACCGCAACTCCCTTACCAACCACTACGCGCAGACCAGTGATCGTGGTGCTTAACAAAGCAGATTGCGTGCAGCGTCTGACACTAGCGGAGGTTCAGCGCATGTGGCCAGAGGCACCCTATGTCGTAACCTCGACCTTGACAGGCGAAGGCTTGCCCGCCCTGGAAGAGACAGTCGCAAACCTGGTCCTGGCGGGCAAAACACTCCATAGTGCCAGTGTCCTTGTTACCAGCGCACGCCACCAGGAGGCCTTGCGTCGCGCCGCCGCACACCTACACGCGTCACTCTCATCGCTTGAACACAAACTTCCGCTAGATTTCGCCTCCATCGACCTGCGCGCCGCCTACGACGCCCTGGGCGAAATTACCGGAGAAACCGCCAGCGACGATCTATTAGACAAGATTTTCAGCCAATTTTGTATCGGAAAATAAGTTTAGTTCTAGTAAAGCAGGGATGCAAGGGGCAGCAGCCCCTTGACAGGGTTCTAGGGCTGTGCCCTAGTTTTCCCTCCCTTTCTGCCGCCGTAGGCGGCATGTCACATGAATGTGATCAGAGAGCTAATTTGTAAAATTAAACTATTAAAGAGGAAAAGTAAGTATGCATGTACAGCGTAAGCGTAAATTGGAGCGCAAAACTCTTATAATTTTAACCATCATAGTACTCACGAGCCTATTTCTGGCTTCTTGCTCCTCCCAAGGCACAACGACCGTTGCCAAAACTCCAGTGCCGACACACACCCCCACCCCCACCCCGACCCCCTCGCCCACACCAGACCCACCGCCAACCCCCGACCCCACCCCAACCTATCCACCCGCCGTCTCACCTTCGCAGGTGCTTGGCGTCGTTGCCGATTCACAAACGCCGTTTAAAGGCATTCCTTGGGTGCGTGTGAGCTATACCACCTGTGTTGGCACCGCGAAAGGGGCGGCACTCAAAAACACCGTCGCCATGTTTCACAGTCTGGGAGTGCGCGTCATGCTCTCCGTCTGTCAATGGGCCACCGATTCACATCTCTTTAACATGAGTATCCTAAACGACGCCGCTCAGAGCGGACCAGACGCCGTGCAATGCGGCAACGAGCAGATGAAAGCGGGCCAATACAACCGCTACGTCTCCCCTGCTATCTTTGCCAAATTCTTCGACCTGTGCGGGCAAGCCATGCACGCCGTGCGCCCCGGTATTCCCATCATTATTGGCTCACTCGACCCCCACGTCGGCGGCATCGACTATTATCCCCTGGTTCAACAAGAGGGTTATCTCAACTCCATGCAGTACTCCATGAATACCTCGGTGCATCCCGGCGGCAACTGGAGTTGGCGTTCGCAAATCGTTGGCCTAATCGATAGCTGGCATAATGGCTACCCCAACCAGTCCGTCAATAGCCTGTATGGGCTATTTAGTTTCTGGTCGCAACAGTTTGGCGTGGACTTGAATAGCGGAGCGTTAGGCAGGCATCTCTGGGTCATCGAAGGCACAGGTTGTATCTACGGCTGTGGTATTGCCACCGATAGTTATGACCTGGCTGTCTCGCACATCCTCACACTCATCACCGATGTGCAGACCGCCAGGAACTATAAAGTCCCCTTCTTTTACTTTAGTGCGCGCGACTTCCTTTCGCAGGGAACATTCTGGCCCATGGGCATACGTGACAGAAATGATCATCCGAAGCCGCTCCGGCAAGACCTATGGATGGGAGCCCGCACCTTAACGATGTCCTGTCCTTCCGGTCACGTCGTGGTATCAAGTCAGGAGCAATTGATGGCTCGCATGTATGGTGGCTGCCAATTGCCAGGTAACTATATCGGTATCCTGGAGAGCTGATTGACCCAGAGAGGGATGCGAAGAACGTGAATCCATTGAGAAATATAAAAACTAGCTTTCTGGTCGTCTTTGCCGTGGTGCTGATAGGCAGTTTTGCGCTGGCAGCCTTGTCGTACAACCTCCTCCTGAACACACAGGAGGCACAGCTCAAGGCTATCGGCGCTACTCTGACCCCCCTACCTTCGTCGCCAGGACCGCAACCAACTACTACCGCAACAGCTACTTCGGGCTATCTACCCGCCGTACCGCCCTCCCAGGTGCTCGGCGTCGTTGCCGATACGCAAACGCCGTTCAAAGGCATACCCTGGGTACGCGTGAGCTATACCACCTGCGTTGGCACTACCAAAGGGGCGGCACTCAAAAACACTATCGCCCAATTTCATCATCTGGGAGTGCGCGTCATGCTCTCGGTCTGTCAATGGGCCACCGATTCAAGTCTCTTTGACATGAGTATCCTAAACGACGCCGCCCAAGGCGCAGCCGACGCCGTGCAATGCGGCAACGAGCAAATGAAAACGGGCCAATACAACCGCTACGTATCCCCCCCTATTTTTGCTAAATTCTTCGACCTATGTGGGCAAGCCATGCACGCCATGCGCCCTGGTATTCCCATTATTCTTGGTTCACTCGACCCCCATGTCGGCGGCATCGACTATCAACCACTCCTTGATCAGGTCCATTACCTTGATCAAATGCAGTCTGCCATGAATACCTCGGTGCATCCCGGCGGCAACTGGAGTTGGCGTTCGCAAATCGTCGGCTTGATCGATAGCTGGCATAACGGCTATCCCAATGCCGCGACGAATAGCCTCTATTACCTCTATCTATTCTGGTCGCAACAATTTGGCGTGGACTTGAACAGCGGAGCATTAGGACAGCACCTCTGGGTCATCGAGGGCACCGGCTGTATCTACGGCTGTGGTATTAACGCCGCCAGCCCCTACGTCGTCGCCGTCTCGCATATCCTCACGCTCATCACCGATGTACAGACCGCCATGCGTTATAAAGTCCCCTTCTTTTACTTTAGTGCCAGGGACTTTAATAGCCAGGGCAAGTTCTGGCCCATGGGTATTCGCAATAACAACGACCAGCCCAAACCTCTGCGCCAGGACTTGTCACAAAGATCACCCACGCTCACTATGTCCTGTTCCTCCGGTTCGACCACCGTCTCAACCCAGGAACAATTGCTGGCCCGCCTCTACAACGGCTGTACTCTCCCACCCAACTACATGACCATCCTCACCAGCTAAACTACAAGGCTTAGTTAGGTGTCAGTGAAAATGCCCTGTGGCTGGCCTGTGGTGAGCCAAGCCTTGGGAGTGGTGTGCGTAGGGACAAGGGGTGGACGAGGCGGTCGATGGGGGGCCTTGTGCTTGTCCTCGTCCGGTGGGAAGTCACGAACCCCACCAGGACAGGCACAAGGCCCAATACAACTCACGTAAGCCGGACACCGCCCCGCCCCAGGGTGCCCCTTGCGGTACCCTGGTGGGGATGGAGATGGATATTTGGCCTTAAGTGAACTGTATTGGGCATCAGGCGCGGTACGGGCATCAGGCCTTCACTTTAATCACATCGGGAGCAACAAAAAACGTTCCCGTTCGCGCCCAAGCTGCGTCAACTGTTGCACCATCTGGCGCAGCGGCACACTGCCCTGATTATTCCAATTGTCAGGCGTCAGTTGCGACACATACTGGTAAATCTGCTCACTGCTACGCACCAGACCGAGATCAAAGTTGAGCAACTGCATCAACAGACCCTGTTCCTGGCGGAAACGCCACCAGATTCTATCCTGACCGGGCACAGCCATGCTACGAATATGTGCTTCAAGATTGGAAAGAGCTTGTTGCCCCGCCTCTATTTCGCGTGCCTGGGCCATAACTTCCTGCGGCGGATCAGGATTGGCACGCGTCAGCGGTGGAATAAAGCGGCTCTGATACTCCACACGCAACGTCGCCAACATATCTACCGCCTGGCTTAGATAATAACTGGCGCGTTCGCGCACCAGTAAATCGTCTGCCCGTGCCTGGTTGGTCGTGCTATAGAAGTTATAGCCGTAGCCCGTGGTGAGTAGGAGCTGCAACTGTTGAATTACAGGATCATACGATGGTCCTGAACTCATGATTTTCTCCTTTCCTTTATCACACTCAACAAAAACCCGTATCTCTATCGCCCAGCATTGTTACACAGTTTTGCTCGGCAACGATGGTGGTGCTGACATGGTGTAGCGATCGGTACTGGCCGTGGTTTGCACACCATTGATCGAGAACGGCTGCCCAATTGCCATATTGGGGGCAGAGACAATGCCGCGTTCCGCCATAATCATAGCCGTATAGTACCGTACCGCGTCCAACTCACTCAGACCAAATGCTTTGAGCGAAATCAACGCCTTCATGCGCTCATCGCGTGGGAAGACGAGGACTTTGATCGTGTCCAGCGTGATACCGTAATCAACTAGGAATTTCTGGAGGTGCTGATAGACAACCAGCGAGAGGTCGTGGATTTTCTCGTTGACCGACTCCAGTGGGGTGATCTGCACCAACTGGTTGACTGCCTGCTCGATAACTGGGCTCGCGTAAGTGTTGACTTCCTGGATCGTCAGCGCATGACCTCGATAGGGCATATGTTGCACGAGGCGCACCGCCGCTTCGCGGGTTTCGACATGGATATAGTAATCGACGCTATACACCATCTCAGCCATCTCTCGCGAGAGCGCCATGCCGGTGGTTTTTAAGATAAGCTTCGAACGATTAATGTACAGTGCCTCGAACTGCCATGGGCTTTGCCCACCATAAAAAGCCTGCTGCACATTACCAAAGATCGGTCGATCAGTCGTCTGCACGGGGTACTGGCCCGTCTCGTAGACCTGCAAAATGGCACCACGCGACTTCAGTACGCAGAAATGGTTGCTCTCAACAGTGAGCAGCGAGCCATTGGTGATATCATTCTCAGGATAGTGCCAGAGCAAGATTTCAGGTCCCATGACCTCTTCGCCGTTGCCTGTCAACGTTGAGATAACGCTACGAATACCTGGCATAAAAAAACTCCTTCATACCTACTTATAGGTGAGCTAACATTCTTCAGTACACGAGCTATAACAAAAGCTCATGCATCCTCTTATTACAACGTACCAGAACCCAACAAATCATGCTCAATTTTACGCCAATAAATAAAGGCCTGTTTTTCTTCATCAATATCCACCTCCCCAAAAACTCGCCCCCAAACCCCTTGACAAGCATGAGCGAATATGCGAGAATGCTCAAGTCACCACAAGACATACCCCTGGTCACAAGGCCAGGTTTTTGTGTCGCTCTTCTGAAGTCTTGACATGTTCGCA
>JBBQXY010000060.1:0-29503 GCA_038209195.1 Ktedonobacterales bacterium
CCAGGGCGACCGCAAGGGTCGCCCCTACTATACCCGAGGCGGCTCTGCGAGCCGCTTTGCAAAGAGAAAGGCCAATGGTATATAGTAGGGGCGACCCTTGCGGTCGCCCTGGAAACTGCGATCTTTGGCTTAACTTAATGCGTATGGGGGCGCGATGTATCGCGCCCACCGCCGATTTATCGGCCCGTGCCAGTCGGCCTGAGGAGCCAGTTTCTACCTTGCCGTCCTTCTTCCATACGCCCATACTGAGACAGGGATGAAAACGACGAGTATACCAATGCACCAGGCGAGTGCTTGTAGAATTGTCGTGGTATTGGCCTGGTTGAGCAGCAGACCGCGCACCGCGTTGACGATGAGCGTGACTGGCTGATGTTCCGCGAAGGTTCGTAGCCATGTGGGCATGCTCTGCGTTGGCACAAATGCGCTACTGGCGAAGGTCAACGGAAAGAGCCAAATGAAACCAGCAGACTGGGCTGCCTCCACACTGCTCACGATCAGTCCGATGGTTGCCGAAATCCACGAGAAGGCAAAGCTGGTAAGCAGGAGCATTCCCGCCGCCGCCAACCAGGAAAGGATATTGCCCTCAGGTCGGAAACCAACCAGTAGACCAACCATCCACATCACAAACACGACGAACGTGTTGCGTACCAGGTCAGAGATGGTGCGTCCAGTGAGCACGGCTGATTTCGCCATGGGCAATGAACGGAAACGGTCGATCAGGCCGCGTTGCAGGTCGGTAGCCAGCCCGATACCAGTGGTCGTTGCACCAAAGATGACGGTCTGAGTAAAAATGCCAGCCATCAGGAAATTGACATAACTTGTGCCACTGACCGCGATTGCACCGCCAAACACATAGCGGAAGAGTAGGACGAACATAATTGGCTGAATCGTCGCGAAGATCAGTTCCTCCGGGATACGGGGGATTTGCACTAAATGGCGCTTTGCCAGGACCAGGGCATCGGCGAACGTCCAGTAGAGGGCTGGGCGCGCCAGTGGCTTCAATGCTGCGGTTTTGTGGATGTTGGTGCTGTTCAACGTGCGCTCCTTACAGTCGGCTCGGCGATTGGTGTATCGCTAACTACAGGCAGATCACCGGTGACAGCCCGTCCAGTCAGTGACAGGAAGGCATCATCCAGCGTTGGGCGGCGCAGTGCTAAATCTTCCAGAGGCACCTGCGCCGCATCGAGATCGCGCACGATAGCAGGGAGAAGTTGCGCACCATTAGCTACCGGCACGATAAGCTGTCGCATCTCCGCGTTGACCTGAATTTCGCTCAGACTGTATGGGCCTACCGCTCGTATAGCGTCGTCCAGGTTGCCATTGCGCGCTATGGTAAGTTCGAGTCGTTCGCCACCAACCTGGGTTTTCAATTCATCAGAAGTACCTTTGGCAATCACGCGCCCATGATCGACGACGGCAATCATAGTGGCGAGTTGGTCGGCCTCCTCCAGGTACTGGGTGGTGAGTAACACAGTTGTGCCATCGGCGACAAGGTTACTGATAACATCCCACATGGCGAGTCGACCGCGTGGATCAAGACCTGTGGTGGGCTCATCCAGGAAAAGCACAGGTGGCGACATAATCAAGCTCGCCGCCAGATCGAGGCGTCGGCGCATACCACCAGAGTAGGTTTTGACCGTGCGACCTGCCGCTTCCACCAGATCGAAGCGTTCGAGAAGTTCGTTCGCTCGTCGACGCGCCACCGCTCCCGCTAAATGATAGAGCTGTCCGAACATTTTCAAGTTTTCGTATCCGGTGAGGTTTTCATCGACGGCAGCATATTGGCCTGTCAAGCCAATACGCGCCCGCAGTGTATCAGCATGCTTGACGACATCCAAGCCTGCCACCTCAGCTCGTCCGCCATCGGGACGTAAAAGTGTCGTCAGAATACGTACCGCAGTGGTTTTGCCCGCGCCATTGGGGCCAAGAACCGCAAGAACAGTGCCTTCCTCGGCACTTAAATCAAGCCCATCAAGGGCATGTGTTTTCCCATAATGTTTTTGAAGCCCTTCGGCCCAAATGGCCGGTCTATTGGACATGCTATACTTCCTCCAGTGATGCTGCCGACAACAGAATCAGATCATGTGCCAGCAGTAGATGATGGGTCAGTGTGCAAAATGTGCGAAGTGCGCAAAGAGAGCTACTTATCCATTCTATTCGTAGTGCGAAAAAGTGGAAGGTGGTTCTCCATCGACGGGTGAGGCGACTTTCATCCCCATTCATGAATTACAGACGCTTTTAACCACAAGAACAGGTAAAGTATCATGGTTGATGGAGTATTGGCGGCCAAATAGTCCTGTATAACAATGAGGAAATCAAGAACGTCACTTTGCTGTGATAACTTCACGAGCAATTTCAGTGCGCAGATGAACTTGCTGCTCGACCAATTCGTACTTGTTGAGAAACATTCTGTTGCCGCTATAAATGTTTCGTTTTTTGAATTCATCAGGTGTAGAGTTCACAAGCCAGCTTCTGACTTTTTCTTTCGGATGATAGTACCATGGCTCTGACAGGATGTACTTGGGATCATGTACCCATGGTGGACAGAATTCTCCATACTTGTGACGAAGATGCTCGACCGAGGAAGCGCAGTAAGCCGCCCAACGTTGATACTCTAGTGGTGACTCAGGTAGTGGATCGATCACCAGATCGTAGCGTCGTTCATTAACATAGTCCCACCAATAGTTTAGGAAATTCCCTAGTGCAACCCATGGGTCCTCACCATCGCAAATTTCCTGAAAGGCAACAGATATTGTATGAAGCTTATCCAGTTTCATACTTGCACTCCTTTATATCACTCTTGATAGCTTTCCTCATATTCATTGCTTCTGCAACTCTTCACCTAACATTGAGAGGTAGTGTTCTATTTGTTTGCTATCCATTGATTTGATGCTCCATCCCCAATAATCTGGTCGGATAATTCTACCATAAGCAAAGATGCTTTACAATTGAGTTGATAAGCTACCACAGTCTTATCCCGCGGGGATGTAAGGGGCCGCCGCCTCTTGACTGCACCCTGTCCGGGGGACAGGTAATAGAGGGCTGCGCCCTAGTTCTCCCATAGGCATGAAGTTAAGCCATGGAGCGCGATTTCCAGGGCGACCGCAAGGGTATACCTGTCCCCCAGACAGGGTTCCCCTACTCTCTACCATTGACCTTTCTCTCTGCAAAGCGGCTCGCAGAGCCGCTTCGTGTATAGTAGGGGCGACCCTTGCGGTCGCCCTGGCTGAAAATTGAAGTGCTTATCAATCCTTAACTTCATGTGTATGGGGCTGCGCCCTAGTTCTCCCTCCCTCCCTCCCTCCCTCCCTCCCCTGTCGCCGAAGGCGGCCTGTCAAAGGAAGAGAAACAAAGCAGTAGGAAGCTTCTTGCACTTCCTACCGCGAATGCGTATAATTTTTACAGACAATGGGGGTCAAACATGCCAATAAGTCGGAACAAAGATGTTTCGGAAGGAGAAATCGAATCATGACAACCGAACCCCGCATCATCAAATTTTTTGAAACAACATTACGCGATGGTGAGCAAACACCAGGCGTTCACTATTTCCCAGCAGAGAAACTTGCCATTGCCCAGGCACTGGCAGAAATGGGCTTTGACACACTCGATTGTGGCTTCGCCGCCTCTTCGCCTAGCGAAATTGAATGCATCCAACTCATTGCATCGACCGTGCGCACCGCCGAAATTTGTTCGATTGCGCGCGCCAATGCCTCAGATATCGACCTGGCGTGGGAGGCCGTCAAGGATGCCGCCATGCCCGTCATACATCCATTTATCAGCACTTCGCCCTTACATCGACAGGTCAAGCTGGGCAAGACACGCGACGAGGTGCGCGAAATGGCGCGCACAGCAGTAGCACGCGCCCGCAGCTACACTGAAAGAGTCGATTTTGCCCTGGAAGATTCAAGCCGAACCGAGCATGACTTCATCCTTGAAGTGTGTGAGGCCCTGCTCAAAGAGGGGGTGCGTTTCATCGCTATCTGCGACACTGTAGGTTTTGCGCTGCCCTGGGAATTTGGGCAACTGATCGCTGATGTCAAGCGGGAGTTTCCCCAGGCGCGTATCTCCGCCCATTGTCACGACGACCTCGGTTTTGCCGTCGCCAACGCGCTCGAAGGGTTGCGCAACGGTGCTGAGCGTGTCGATACCTGTATCAATGGCCTGGGCGAGCGGGCGGGCAATGCCGCCACGGAAGATGTGGTGATGGCTATTCGCACTCGTTCAGCCGATCTTGCTATGGATGTGCGCGTGGACACCACCAAATTGATTCCCACCAGCCGCCTCGTCGCCAAACTCTCAGGTATGCAACCACAGTGGACAAAGTCGGTCGTCGGTGCCAACGCCTTTGCACACGGTGGCGGCATCCACCAGGATGGCGTCCTCAAAGACGCTCGTACCTACGAGATCATGACACCCGAATCCATTGGCCTAACCAGTGCCGATCGCCGTATGCACGTAGGAAAACTCTCAGGTCGGGCCGCCCTCGCCGCCCAGATGCGTGATCTCGGCTATGAATTAGAGCAAGAGCAGCTCAACCACGCCTTCGAAATGGCCAAACTGCTCCTCGGCAAGAAAAGAGTGCTAGAAGAAATGGATATGCGCTACATTGCGCAGACAGTGATGCTTCTTGAGTAGTACCGAAATCATTACAACAAATGCCATAACGGAGTGAGGAATACGAGGCATACACAGAAAACGACGGAGTGAACTTAATTGGCTCGTCCTCGTTTTCTTTTGCGGGAACTCTCCTTTTATCTTGTGATAGCCTCACTCTGTTCTCCTTTCTTTGGGGGGGAAAGCAGGAGTACAGATGGCGGCTGCCCTTTGCCGGGGTGTTCCCTCATTTTTTTTCAGAAATCCCTCTGAAGGACCGGAGAGGATACCATACCGAATGTTGTGTAACGGTGAATTACAGAATTGCCTCAAAGCTAGGACTGGCCTGGCTTTAACACATTCTCGCTTTATGCCATTACACAACATTCGGTATGGCGTCCGTTTCTTTGTCATTAGCAGCGAATGCGGATAGGGCTCCCACGATTTTGCAGAGAGAAAGCTATAGTGTTACATGAAGAGGTAATCTTACGTCACACTAGTTAGCGAGAGATGCTAACTGTATGATACATTTACCATATAGAGGCGTTCATTAAAGAAGATGTAAGCAGTGGATGTTTTGACGCATATGATAAGGTGAAGAGGTTTTGGAATGATACAGTACTCTGTTCAGTATCTCATAGTATTCTTGTGAACCATCTGCTTTCGGAAAAGAGTTAGGGAAAATGCCAAAGCTATATTTCAAGGGTAAAAACCTCATTCAAAATCATCACCTGGCGGTTAAGTATCACGAACTTATACCTGATGAAGCTGCAAGTTTGACTGGGCATGTGAGTTTGAATGACAATTTGGTTATACATGGAGATAACCTCATAGCTCTCAAGGCCTTGCAGCCTAATTATGGCGGACGAGTCAAATGTATCTATATTGATCCACCCTATAATACAGGGAACGAAAGTTGGCGTTACAATGATAATGTGAACAATGATATGATGCGTCAATGGCTCAAGGAGAATAAGCCTGTTGACCACGAGGATTTGATACGCCACGATAAGTGGCTGTGTATGATGATGCCGCGTCTTTATCTTCTACGAAACTTGCTGAGGGATGATGGAGTCATTTTTGTTAGTATTGATGATAACGAGGTTCATCATCTACGGATGTTAATGGATGAGGTATTTACTGAGACGAATTATATTGCTACGTTCTGTTGGAAAAGAAGAGCATCTTCTGCTTTAGCTCAAAACATGGTTTCAGTTGACCACGAATATGTCATCGCTTATCATAATGGTGGATTTGAACAATTTTTAGGTACCAAGAAAGATCACAAAGCATACTCTAATCCAGATAATGATCCAAATGGCCCTTGGACTTTGGGTGATTTGACTGTTGGCATGGGTAAGGAGCAACGGCCTAATCAATATTATGATCTTGTTGATCCAAAGACAGGAATGACCTATCCAGCAAATTCTAAGCGAGTCTGGGCATTTATACCTGAAAGTATGGAACGAGAAATAGCTGCTGGACAAGTGGTCTTCCCAGATATCCCGACAGGCCGCCCAATGTACAAGCGGTACCTTAAAAACTTGAAAACAGATATTAACCCTATATCAACTTGGATACGTGAGGCGTCCGAGAACAAAAAAGCAAAAGATGAAATCAGTACTAGCGAAGCCTTCTCTTTATTCTCAGGATTAAATTCAGAAGGGACAAGATTGCTGCAAACAATCTTTGAGGAAGACGCTTTTCCCTACCCGAAACCGCTTTCCTTGGTGAAGCAGCTTATAGGTCAGGTAGCAATGGATAGCGACATCGTGCTGGATTCTTTTGCCGGATCAGGTACAACAGGTCAAGCAGTTTTAGAACTTAACCAAGAAGATGGCGGGAACCGAAAATTTATTCTGATTGAAATGGAAAATTATGCTGAGCAGGTAACGGCAGAACGATTACGTAGACTGATACAAGGTATTCCAAACAGAACCGATACAACCTCTATAAAAAAACTACAGGGTACTTTTAGTTTTTTTAGGCTTGGTAAAGAGCTAGATATTGCCAATATGTTATCAGGTGACGCGATGCCTTCTTATTCTGATCTTGCTCGTTATCTCTTTTATACTGCAACTGGAGAGCCCTTTGATCCTGTGAAAGTTGATGAAGCGGAGTATTATATTGGAGAAACCTCTCAGTATGTACTCTATCTCATATATAAGCCTGATTTGGAGTACTTGAAAAAGGTAGCTCTTACACTTAATGTAGTGAAAACCCTTCCAGAAGTTGCCGGTAAAACCCGTTTAGTTTTTGCGCCCAGTAAGTTTTTAGATAACGATCACCTGGAAAAGTACAACGTGAAATTTGTTCAAATACCTTTTGAAGTCTTTCGTTATCAGCTGTAGAAGCCTTATAAGGTTGTGTTAGATGGAACTTAAAGAATACCAGCAACAAACGCTGAATCGGTTGAAGGAATATTTGGAAGCACTGGAGACTTATGCCGCAACTGCACAAAGACTAGCGCAGGAACATATAGATATCGATGTGTTTGAACAAGCTTGGTACAAGGTTACGCAAAAAAGAAATTATCAAACGCGTAAGAATGGTCTTGGCGAAGCCATTCCGCAAATTTGCCTAAAAGTTCCAACTGGTGGTGGGAAAACTCTTCTTGCTACTTTCGCTATCGATCTTATCAAAACTTACTACACGAAATCTCCTAGTACATTAGTATTATGGATTGTGCCTTCCGAGGCAATATATCGGCAAACCTTATCTGCACTGCGTAATCGGGAGCATCCCTATCGGCAAAACCTGGATAGAGCAAGTGGAGGACGGACACTCATTTTAGAAAAGACCGATCGCTTTACGCCTATACAGCTAAAGGAACATTTGATTGTGATGCTACTTATGCTGCCATCTGCAAACCGTAGGAACAAGGAAACGCTCAGGATGTTTCAAGATACAAGCGGTTTTGAAGACTTCTTCCCACCTGAAGATGATCCAGTAGCCAATAAAAAACTTCTTGCTCGTGTTCCTAACATAACTTATTATGGGGATATGAATGGCTCGATAATAACCAGTTTGGGAAATACGCTGCGTCTTTTAAAACCTCTTATGATTGTAGATGAAGGCCATAAATCATATAGTACGACCTCACAAGACACTATTCGATCTTTGAATCCTTGCTTTGTACTTGAGTTATCAGCAACGCCTACTGAAGCAAGTAATGTTCTGTACACTGTTAGTGGTCGAGATCTGAACCGAGAGCAGATGATAAAACTAGACCTTAACGTTATCAATATGCCATATATGGACTGGAAAGATACTCTAACATCTGCAATCCAAAGATTGAATGAACTACAAGAAAAAGCAAACGAGCATAAGTTTAATGGTGGGAACTACATACGTCCTATTTGCCTCATTCAAGTAGAGCGTACTGGGAAAGATCAGCGTGGAGGAAACTTTATCCATGCAGAAGAGACTAGAGTTGAGCTTATTAAAAGAGGGATAGATCCCAGTAATATAGCTATCAAAAGTAGTGAAAATGACGGATTGGAAAATATGGATTTACTGTCCATGGATTGCCCTGTTCGCTTTATTATTACAAAGCAGGCTTTACAAGAGGGATGGGATTGTCCTTTTGCTTATATCTTAGCAGTGTTAACTAACCCTGGTTCCCAAACAGCTATAACTCAATTGATAGGAAGAATTTTACGTCAACCCTACGCACGAAAGACCGGTATCAAAGAGCTTGATGAAAGCTACGTATTTTGTTTTAGACGTAGAGCTAATGACCTAATAGAATCTATCAGGCGTGGCTTTGATGAGGAAGGGCTGAGCGACTTATCACATCGTGCTTATGTCTATGAAGATGAAAGCTCGTTAGTGGATGTTCATTTACGCCCTGAATTTCAAAAATTTGCAGGGAAAATATATCTTCCGCGCTTTGTTTACACAGATGGTGATGAGACTCGTTCACTTAGCTACGAAATGGATATATTGAGTAGAATTGATTGGAGTCGGGTAGATATTCATAGCCTCAGCTCAATGCCAAGTTTTTTTTCTCAGCAGGTGCAGACAAAGAGAATAAATATGAGTGAAAGAGGCTATGAGATAATTGAAGAGGTTGGTGGAGAGAATCGAGAAGTACAGCTCTCAATTGATCCCGCTTTTGTCGCGTTGCAATTAATTGATATTATTCCTAACTCCTGGATGGCTTACAGTATCGCAAAAGAAACTTTAGATGCAATGATACGTCTGTATGACTACGATAGGGTAGCAACAGATTTAGGGCTGATAATACATATGTTAAAGCTTTATTTGATGAACGAACGTGATAAGCAATGCCGTGATATTTTTCACGATTTGGTTCAACAGAAGAAAGTTCTTTTCTTGCTCAATATTGAGCATGGTTATCTACTTCCAGATAGTATTAAAGTGCGAAGCAATAGTCGCCAGCTTGTTCGCCACGATAACACGCCGATTCAGCGAAGCCTGTTTACGGTTGTACCCGAAGACGAACTCAACGAGCAAGAGCAAGATGTAGCAGTTCACCTGGATCGACAAGAACAGTTTATCCTGTGGTGGGATCGTAACTTTGCTAGGGTTGATTATTTTGTCCAAGGATGGGAAAAAGGGCGTATTTATCCAGATTTTGTGATAGGCAAACGTGGCAAAGAAGATGTTACTAATTATGATAAGATTCTCGTTCTTGAAACCAAAGGTCGTCATTTGGAGAATCCTGACACCGAATATAAAAGAAGTGTGTTCCAGCTATGTAATGATTTAGTAAAAGAATGGGATACGCAAGTAGATAAGGATAAAACGCGGATAGAATTCCATCTTGTATTTCATGACGAAGCCAAAAGTCAAATCAATACTATTCTTCAGCAAACGTGAGTATAAAGAATGGCGTATAGTGGTACCATTTGTTAGATACCATCATAATAGTAGAAGTTAGGCATACCTGAGTGAAATCAAATAATCAAACAGATCGAAACAGGTAAAAAGAATAGCTTGCGTAAAAATGGCGGCATTCGCCGCCATTTTTACGCAAGCTATTCTTTTTAAAAGGCCGCCGCAGGCGGCGCGAGAACTATACCTGAATAGCTACAAACGAGGAGATGTAAATGAATAGCGAACCAGCGAGAACCCAACAAATCGCCGCAAAGATCGCTCCGTGGCTGTCCGTAGCCAATGCGACGCAAGCCGTGGACTACTACAAAGCAGCATTCGGCGCAGTTGAAGTAGAACGCCTCGAAGACGAAGCGGGCAGTGTAGAAGTCGCTCAGCTCTCTATCGGCAGAGCAACCTTCTGGGTGCAACAAGACGAAGAATCGAGCCCAGCAGCCTTGGGCGGCAGACTACCAGTGCGCATGATCTTAACCGTTGGAGACCCAGATACTCTTTTCGCACAAGCAGTCGCAGCCGGAGCAACTGAAATTGCACGCATTAGCGAAGAAAACGGGTGGCGCGTAGGCCGCATCGCCGACCCATCCGGCCATCACTGGGAAATTGGCAAACCGCTCATACCCTAGAATCTTTGAAAGATGTAGCAACCAACCGTAGGGCGCGATTTATCGCCGCCACCGCCGATTTATCGGCGCGAATCCGACGTGGGCACAGGCCGATAAATCGGCGATGGGCGCGCTAAAGCGGCCCCTACAGACGATTTATGCACCATTGATTGGGCCATCTGTCTGTCCAAGTGAGGGACAGTGTTACTCTAAATGCACATCATCTTGAACAGGATGGTTGCCCACTTTACCACCGAACGACACCCCACTCGATGCGATCACAATTAGAGCCATCGCAATCAGTGCGCGTAAACCCACTGTCTCGCCCAGCACGACGAGGCCAATCAGAGCCGCCATCACCGGGTCCAGGCTCATCAACACTCCAAAGACGCGCGCCGATATCCTCCGCAACGCTTCCATCTCCAAAGAGAATGGTATCACCGAAGAGAGGACCGCTACCCCCAGTCCAATCAACAAGATAGAAGGATCATGCCATATCACCGGCAGACTCGTCACCCCAAATGGTAGCGTTACCAACGCACCAATACTCATGCCCAAGGCTAACCCTGATCCGCCCGGAAAAGCCTGCCCAACCCGCACATTGAGCAAAATATAGGCCGCCCAGAATGCTCCCGCCGTCAGCGCAAGTACCACTCCCAACGTATCGACCGTTGCCCCATTGATAGGTGCCAGTAAGACGATACCCGCCACCGCGAACAAAGCCCAGAAGACATCTATCCTACGCCGTGATGAAAATAGCGCGATACTCAGCGGCCCAACAAATTCCAGCGTGACAACAATGCCAAGTGGCAACCGGGCCAGCGCGGCATAGAAGAAGCCATTAAGCCCAGCCATAACTACGCCAAAAAGCACGACTGATATATACTCTTTGCGTGAATAGCCCCGTAACCGGGGCCGCCACATCACCATCAGAACAATAGCGGCAAAGGCCAACCGCAAAAATACCGTTCCCGTTGAACCCACAACCGGAAAAAGACTTTTCGCAAAGGCCGCGCCCAATTGCAACGAGACCATCGCTAAAAGGATCAGCAACTGTGGTGGTAGAAAGCGGCTAGTGCTCCGTGTCAAGTTAGCAGGACGCCGCGTCTCCCGCTGGGACGTCGCAATCTCCTTCGGAGAAAGACTCCAGACACGCTGGAGC
This sequence comes from Ktedonobacterales bacterium, assembly GCA_038209195.1. Classification (GTDB taxonomy): domain Bacteria; phylum Chloroflexota; class Ktedonobacteria; order Ktedonobacterales; family Ktedonobacteraceae; genus JBBQXY01. Next base: position 11,218 of record JBBQXY010000060.1, read on the forward strand.
AATAAGGCCCGGTTCATCAATTCCTCAAACGTTCTACGCTATTACAAGACATAATAATACATACTACCATTTTTATGATGGTTGTCTTTGGAGTTACCGATATCCAATTGGGGCCGATGATGAACTATCCGTAGGGCGCGATTTATCGCCGCCACCGCCGATTTATCGGCCCGTCCCGTTGGGCATGATATCCGCATTCACGAGGTAAACTTCGTTTGGCATCATCGCAATCCCTTAATATGCACCATTTGGCTTGCCCCACCACAACTATATTACAAAGTCACTCCCCCATCACACAGCCTGCCACACCTGTACCGTCTTATCCCAAGACGCTGAGGCTATCCGTGTTCCATCGGGTGACCACGCCACGCCAACCGCACCGTCTGAATGACCTGTATATTTGTAGTGCAATATCCCGTTACTGGCATCCCACACTTGTAACGTATTGTCGCGTGAACTGGAAGTCACTCGTGTCCCATCGGGTGACCAGGCCACGCTAAATACAATATCTGAATGACCCCTATAAGTGCAGAGCAATTGCCCATTGTTAGCGTTCCATACTTGCACCGTCTTATCCACTGAACTCGAAGCCAGTCGTTTCCTATCCGGTGACCACAACACTCCCATCACGCTATCTGAATGTCCACTATAGGTGAGGAGATGTTTTCCTCTGTTGGCATCCCATACCTGCACGGTCTTATCATGAGAGACCGAGGCCACCTGCTTTCCATCCGGTGACCATGCTACTTGAAACACCGCGCCTGAATGTCCAGTATAAGTGAGTAACAACCGACCGTTGCTGCTGTCCCACACTTGTACTGTCTTATCATAGGAACATGATGCTAACCACTTTCCATCTGGTGACCACGCTACCGAACGCACGCCATCTGAATGGCCAGTATAGGTGCGAAATAACCGACCGTCGCTGGCATCCCACACCTGCACTGTCTTATCGCCTGAGCTCGAAGCTAGTTGTCTTCCATCGGACGACCATGCCACTTCAAATACAAAGCCTGTATGTCCCTGATAGGTCAACAACCGTGTTCCAATCGGTGTAGCTGGCTTGGCTGGCAGCAATACTTTAGGGGGTGCCGCTTGAAGAGGTGCTACCACGCTTGCCTCTTCCAAGGCATCGGCGAATGCCTGGATAGAAGGGAAGCGATCCTTGGTATCTTTTGCTAAGGCACGCATCACCACTGCTTCCAGGCGAGGCGCAAGCGAAGGCAGTTTTTTTCGTAGCTGCGGGACTTCCTCGTGGGTATGCTGGAAGCCAAGCTGGATAGGATTGCCTTCGGTGAATGGGGGTGTGCCAGAGAGCCACTCATAGGCCACAATGCCGAGCGCGTACTGATCGCTGGCTTTTTCGGGTTTGCCGCGAAACATTTCTGGTGCCATGTATTCCGCTGTGCCGCCAATATTATAGCTGCCCTCAAGGGAGGTGCGCCCCGTTTTGGAAAGCACGGAGATGCCAAAGTCGCTCAGCAAGAGTTCGTCGCGCCGCCCGATGAGGATGTTCTCCGGCTTGATGTCGCGATGAACGATGTTGTTGTCATGGGCATACTGGAGGGCTGAAGCAATCTCTTTCGTATATTGAATAACCGTGGTCAGTGGTAGTGGCGTGCCTTTGGGATGACGGTTGCGCAGTGACCCTTGCGCGGCGTAGCCCATGATGAGGAAAGGCATCGTTCCCTGGTGCAGGTCAAAGTCCAGCAGGCGAACGATATGCGGGTGGTCGAGTGAGGCTGTCGTCTCTGCTTCCTGCTGAAATGCTTGGGCATCGACACCGAACAGGTGCAAGATTTTGATCGCGGCCTGTTGCGAGGCAATGCGTACATGTTGACCCAGGTAGACGCTGGCAAATCCGCCAGTTCCCAGCAGGCGCACCAGCCGATAGTTACCGAACTGTTGACCCGTCAAATCAGGCATCATAAGGCGTATCCTTCAATGAATATCGAAAACGTGTTGTAGTGCTAATTGAGATCATTGTAGAAGGGGATAAACCGATTGTCAAGCAAGGTTCGTGGTAATTTACGTGATATAATCTTCACTATCAAAGCTGAAGCATCTCTGCTTCTACAGAAAGCAGCGCTCTGCCCACACGAATTGGAGGACTTGATGTCAGATCAACAACCATCGCGTAGCGTTCATTTTAATGGCAGTATACCCTTGGCAAATGCCGAGGAAGTTTTCCGTGTGACCAGTTCCATTCTGGGCGAACGTCTTCATCGCATCCCAGACGGCGAGACTGGTGTTCGCACAAACTGGATTGGCTGGCAATTCCAGGTTCTCGCAAGCAACCCCTCTTTAGAAATGATCCCGCCTGATCCCACTATCTATGCTGCATTACCGCATTTCAAATTGCGCCCTGGGGCCAGTGCTGACGAACTTGTCTTTGATCGCCTAGGCTATGCCGATGCTGCTCTTGCGTCCTACGCGGTGTTCTCGCAACTCAAACAGGCTGGAAGTATCCCGTCGCAGTGTCGCTTCCAGGTCAGCCTGCCGACGCCCTTGGCACCTATCGCGGCGTTTATTGTGGAGGAAGAAGAACAGGCTCTTGTGCTACCAGCTTACAATAAGGCTATGATAGCCGAACTGGATAAAATCGCCTCTGGTATTCCACACCATGAACTGGCTATCCAGTGGGATGTGGCCGTCGAATTCGGGTTGTTGGAAGGCGTTGCATTCACGAGCTACGCGCATGTCAAAGCAGATATAATTGAACAGCTCGTGCGGCTAGGAAATCAAGTGCCGATGGATGTGGAGCTGGGATATCATCTCTGCTATGGCGATGCCGATCACAAGCACTTTGTGGAGCCAGAAGACACCTCCAAGATGGTCGATGTCGCCAATGGCATCTCTGCTGGCCTCAAGCGTTCTCTCAACTGGATTTCCATGCCGGTCCCACGCAATCGGAGCGATGAAGCCTATTTCGCACCGCTCAAGAACCTACAGCTTCATCCTGAGACGGAACTCTATCTGGGATTAGTGCATTACACTGATGGAGTTGAGGGAACGCGACGGCGTATCGAAGCAGCACAGCGCGTGGTTGCAGACTTTGGCGTTGCGACTGAATGCGGGCTTGGTCGACGGCCTGCTGAGACCATCCCTGACCTACTGCGTATCCATCGTGAAGTAGCAGAATCTTACTAACAGGACTATGAGGAGAGGAGGTTATATGGCTGGGTGTCCGATGCCCAGCCATATAACCTCCTCTCCTCATAAGACCCAAAAAGAGTAGTTAACGCAAACCTTCCCACAATGCACGTTCTGCTGAGCGTGGATCGTCCACAACTTCCGATGTTGTGTCGAAGCGCATGGTTGCTCTGCGGTTCAGATCGTACTGCGCCCAGCCGGGATCCCCTTTGGTAGCGAAGGCGACCCAGGCAGCATGCATGGTGTCGGCAATCTGCTGCGGCGGATTGGCTCCCATAACCGGCTCAAGCTCGCCTTTATCGAGGGTATCAAAGACGAAGGCGAGCTCAAGCGAATGGCAGGCACCGAGTTGGCCGTTGAACTGCGGCGAACGCCAGGCAAATTCGTACATATAGGTAGCCGCAGAGCTCTTTATATGTGCCTCAGCCAGACGGATGGCGGGAATGCGATAAAACCAATCAGTGATGACGGCGACGAGCAGATCGCCAGGACTAGCATCAGGACGTATAGCGCGGTAAGTTGCCAGTGCCGTTTCGGCGGAGAGTCCATAGGCGGCGGCTGTGCCAGCCACGACCTCCTCGGTAATATACCCAATTACACCGTTGGGCACCAAAAAGAGCCGTTGTTCCTCAGCGTTCGTGCCAATCATCACGTCAATATTTGCCGCTGCTCCAGCACGAATGCGGTCAATCGGGCGTGCAGAAAGCACAGCGCCATCGATCACTGGCTCAAAAGGCATCAGGTTGGCGGCAACCTCACCCCACAGTGCCGGGTTGGGATTATTGAAGACATCGCCACTTAACTCTACCTGGGCTTGCAGCAGTTGGTTGAAAGGTACCGCCGCGATGGCATCCCGCGTTGGCTCGATACCCAGCTTTTTAGTGAGGTACTGGGTAATGTGCATGGCCGTCTCGGACGAAATTACGTGATGGCCTGCCCCACTTTCGGCGATAGCGCGACGAAATAGGCCAGCGGCACGTGGCATGGAAAGTAGTGTGCCGACGCTCATACCGCCAGCCGACTCGCCAAAGATGGTAACGTTGCTGGGATCACCACCGAAAGCGGCGATGTTCTCCTGCACCCACTGCAAGGCGGCAAGTTGATCGAGCAAACCAAGGTTAGCATTGCTATCACCTAGATAGAGAAAACCATCTATCCCTAAGCGGTAATTAAAGGTCACGCAAACGACCCCGTCGCGGGCAAAATGACTGCCATCGTACGTGTTTATCGCGCCAGATCCGTTGGCAAAGGCACCTCCATGGATCCAGACCATGACTGGCAACTTTGCCCCTCCCAGGTCGGGCGACCAGATATTGAGGTTTAAACAGTCCTCACCGGGAATAGCGGGCTCCGGTAAAAGCGCATCAAATGGTGGGAAATAAGGCGGTTTTAATACTGTTGGACCATACGTAAGCGCATCACGCACGCCGCTCCAAGCCTCAACCGGCTGCGGCGGTCGGAACCGAAAAGCACCAAATGGTGGCACTGCATAGGGTATTCCTTTGAAGGTATTCACACCTTCAACCGCACTGCCACGCACCTCACCATGCTGGGTTTTGACAACTACGTCCAATTGCGTACCTCCTTCAGGTCGTCAGGAAAAGATTACTGCTCAGTTCATTGAGCGTGTGCAAAGTATACCACTTTAATGTCTGCAAAGGACAGGAGCTCGGCAGGGGAATGGCACAAAAATGCACACTATTCCCCTGCTATCCCCCCTTTATCCCTTGCTTGCTTCTCAAGAATATGCTATACTTTTCCTAATGTCTCAGGAGAAAAAGAAACCCATTACCCGATGAGTACCCCACCTGAAACCAGCTCTTCCTCGTCGAACTTTTCCCTGTAAAGCTCCACCACCAATACTGCTATCAAAAAAGTGTCCCCACTGTCCTAAATGTCCCGCAGTCCTAAATGTCCCGCAGTCCTAAATGTCCCAACCATCACCAACAAAGCATCAACCTAAGTTTTTCATAGCCGCCACTATCAAAAAAAGAGGTGTCCTAAATGTCCCAAAGTCCTAAATGTCCCAATCATTTTGTCAAAACTTAGAAGAATGCCTCTTCGGTCAACGCCAGGCATCACCATGCCAGATCGCTTGCCCGAACAATTGCCACGCTCCCAGTAGGAAAACGATGGCGAACACTAGCAAGCCCGGCACAAGCACATAGTCGCCGCGAGCCAGATCGTTTAACACGTCAATAATCTGAATGAAAGCGATCAGCACCATGAACCCTGCTAGCATCTGCCGAGCCCTCAAAGCGAGTAGCAGCAGCAACATGATCGCCAGCGGAAGATTTCGTGCGAACACATAGTCTGCATAGACCCGCACCGCATAAGTCATGGGACTACCGTTTGTCAGCATTGTGGGATTCACCTTACTAATCACGGCCCCAGTAATCGTCAATAAAGCACCCAGGATAACAACAATGGTCACCCACAATGGCATACCCTTGGTAGCCGGAGGCGTTCTGAGATCTTTCGCTTGTAGAGAATCATTTGACTGTGTTGAATGCTTCGTCATAGTTACTACTCTTTCAATTTTTCATTGGATGAAACTGCATACCCTTGAGCAGTTCGTATCTTCTGCAATGAAGTGTAGCCTATGCAAGCCAATTTTCCAATCACACCAGGATTCACCATTTAGCGCGCTTCGACGACAAATATCCCAATTACCGTAATGGCAAAGCCAATGGGCATCACCACGAAGCCCCACGCAATATCTGTGCGGGCATACCCAATCGAAAGGAGCTGAAAAACAAAGTAATCAAAGACGAGCTGAATAGCCAGCCCCCCTCCGGCTGCCGCTCGTTTCAGCCTGATCAGCCTCGGCAAACGCACTGGGAACAATGCTGCTACACTTGCGGCGAGAATGATGAGCATCCCCAGCAAGGGAAGCGCGACGGGAACAGCAAATAACGCCAACAGCGCGAAGCCGGAGTTGACAGGCACGATTTGCCATTCATAGACAGGATGGGCACTCCCAGGGACTTGGGGATTGCTCTGGGTGAACATCGGAAGGAAGAACCCAAGCAAGATCAGGATCACTCCCGTCAGACTGACTAGCGCACCCATGCGAGGAGAGGATGAAGAAGATTGCATCGGAAACCTCTTTCTCTTTCTTGGTCGTTTCAAGGGCTGGTTAATGCTAACAGAACGCTTGCATGTTTCTGTGTAGAGTATAAGCCGAAAGTATCCCAGGGAAGCAGTGTCATTCGCCCCATTTCTTTCCTCACTGTATGCCCATGATAAACCCACAATCACCCAAAAATGTGAGATAATAAAGGCAAGAAAGCTCAATGAAGGGTTGTATTTACCCATAGAAGGACAATGTATATGGACGACAAAGGCACTATGCCAAAGACAATGTTTGATAAAATTTGGGAGGCTCACACGGTACATGAAGCCCCAGGCGAGTCAACTATCCTCTACATCGACCGCCACCTGGTACATGAGGCCACCTCGCCTCAGGCTTTCGCAGGTCTAAGGCAAGCAGGGATTTCGGTACGGCGACCTGACGCCACCATTGCCGTGCTTGACCACAACGTGCCAACCGTGGCAGGACGCAAAATGCTGGATGTGGTGGACAAAGAGAGCGCGCTCTGTATTACCACCATGGAGCAGAACGCCGTTGATTTCGGCTTGACGCTATTCAAAATGAATGATGCCCGGCAAGGGATTGTGCATATTATTGGGCCAGAGCAGGGCATTACCCTGCCAGGCATGACCATCGTATGTGGCGACTCTCACACCTCTACTCATGGAGCGGTGGGTACTCTGGCTTTCGGCATCGGCACGAGCGAAGTCGAGCATGTGCTGGCGACGCAGTGCCTTCTGCAGCAACGACCCAAAACTATGAATATTCGCGTCGAGGGAACGCTGGCTCCTGGCGTGACGGCGAAAGACCTGGCCCTAGCAATTATTGGCAAATTGGGTACAGGCGTTGGTACGGGCCATATTATCGAGTTCAGTGGCTCTACTATTCGTGACCTCTCCATGGAAGGGCGTATGACACTCTGTAATATGGCGATTGAGGCGGGAGCGCGTGCCGGTATGGTCGCCCCCGATGATACCACATTTACTTATATCAAAGGTCGCCCCTATGCCCCGCAGGGAGAAATGTTCGAGCAGGCTGTAGCCGCGTGGCGGCAACTGGCCAGCGATCCCGGTGCCCAATTCGATGCCGTCTATGACATCAATGTGGAAGGCCTGGGTCCACAGGTGACGTGGGGCATCAATCCTGGTATGGTCGCCGACGTGAATGGTTCCGTTCCCAATCCCGCCGAGGAGAAAGACCCCTTGCAGCGACAAGCCTACGAGCGCGCATTGAAGTACATGGGCCTCCAGGCCGGCCAGAAGATCACGGATATTCAGTTGAATACAGTCTTCATAGGCTCCTGCACCAATTCGCGTTTGGAAGACCTGCGCATGGCCGCTCAATACGTAAAGGGCAAGCATGTCGCTCCCTCTGTACGCGCAATGGTTGTGCCTGGCTCAATGCGCGTTGGGCGCATGGCCGAAGAGGAAGGCCTTGCCGATATCTTCCGCGAAGCTGGTTTCGAGTGGCGTGAGGCTGGTTGTAGCATGTGTATCGCTATGAATGGCGATCGCCTCTCCGAGGGAGAGCGTTGCGCCTCAACCAGTAACCGCAACTTTGAAGGTCGCCAAGGACGAGGTGGACGTACTCATCTAGTCAGCCCGGCTATGGCGGCAGCAGCAGCAGTCGCAGGCCACTTTGTAGATATTCGCAACGAACAATAATCATTGCCTAGGACTCGCGTCGCCAGAGGCGACGTATAGAATTTTGTGTTAGCAATGGAATTTGCAGCCTTAGGCTGCAAATTCCATTGCTAACACAAAATTCTTGCTACCCCATCACATGGGATACTCAGCTAAAGGAGAATAGAAAGCATGGAACCATTTACTACATTAACTGGCCTTGTCGCGCCACTGGACCGCACAAATGTGAATACCGACGAAATCACCCCGGCCCGCTTCTTGAAAACGATAAAACGCACTGGCTTCGCACCAGCCCTCTTCGCGAACTGGCGATACATTGGCACTACGCAAGAACCCAATCCCGATTTTGTGCTCAACCAGCCGCGCTACCAGGGGGCTAGCATCTTACTGGCGGGCGATAACTTTGGCTGTGGCTCGTCGCGTGAGCACGCGCCATGGGCTATTCGAGAGTACGGCTTCACCTGCGTCATCGCGCCAAGCTTCGCGGATATATTCTATAACAACTGCTTCAATAATGGCATCCTACCAGCCACCTTCGATGTCGCCACCGTCGAGGGCCTGATGGCGGAGGCCGAGGCGACAGAGGGCTATACGCTCACAGTTGATCTCGCCGCACAAACGGTAACGACGCCCAGTCAGCGCGTTCTCCATTTCGAGATCGACGGTTTTCGCAAAAGTTCTCTCCTCAGTGGCCTCGACAACATCGGTTGGACCCTATCGCACAACGACGAAATTGCCGCCTATGAGCAGCGCAGGAAACAAGAAGCACCCTGGGTGTTCAGCCACTAAGCCGTTAACCAAATTTCCCACCTGAAAAATTGTGAAGGAGCGCGAAATCGTGAGCAATACAGATGGTTCTTCGTCTGCTTACGTTTCTCCATTCGAGAGCATCCGTAAAGTAGGCGAAGAGGGTATTGAGTATTGGTCTGCCCGTGACCTGGCAAAGATACTTGGGTACGCCAAGTGGGAAAAGTTTAACAATGCTATACAGAGGGCAGAAGAAGCTTGTCAAAACAGTGGACAATCTGTTGAAGACCATTTTCTCCACTTGGGGAAAATGGTCGGCATAGGCTCTGGAGCTCAAAGAAAGGTGAACGATGTTCATTTATCTAGATATGCTTGCTACTTGTTGATACAAAATTCGGACCCTTCTAAACCTATTGTGGCCTTAGGGCAGACCTATTTCGCGGTACAGACACGTCGGCAGGAGCAAGCTGATGAACTGGCTGGTCTCAATGAAAAGCAGAGACGCCTTTTCTTGCGTGAACAACTATCTGATCACAATCGGCAACTTGCTGAAACTGCCAGTCATGCTGGAGTAGTGAGGCCCACTGATTTCGCCGTTTTTCAAGATCATGGTTATAGTGGTTTGTATGGAGGTCTCAAAGCCAGGGATATTCATGCTCGTAAGAGCTTGAAGAGAAATCAGCAAATTCTTGATCATATGGGTAGCACTGAGTTGGCTGCTAACTTGTTTCGCGCAACACAGACCGAAGAGAAAATTCGCCGTGAACAAATACGGGGCAAGGATGCAGCAAATCGTACTCATCATCAGGTAGGTCAGAAAGTGCGACAAACCATTAAAGAATTGGGCGGAACGATGCCAGAGGATTTGCCAACACTAAAGGAGAGTATTCAGCAGTTGCAGCAGAAAGAGCAGCAACGCCTCAAACAAGGGCCGCAACTTTTTCTGTTTGAAGAGCAGAAAACGGATACAGAAAATTAGTTTGCTGAGACAAGTGGGAATGGGTTGCTTGATGTATTCATTACGAAGGAGCGCAGAATGACTATTCAACAGATTGATTCTGCCATGGTTCCTTTTCAGATACTCGATATCGAGGGGAACTTGGTGGGTGAAATGCCCGATCTTAGCGCGGAACAGTTGCTATCGCTGTACCGCTATATGCAAATGGGGCGGGCGTTTTCGAACAAGATCATTGCTTTACAGAGGCAGGGAAGGGCCACAACCTTTGGCTCACTCATGGGCCAGGAGGCGACTGCCGTCGGCTTAGCCGCTCCTATGCAACCACAGGACTGGTTGGCAACCTCGTACCGCGAACTTGCCTCGCTAATGGTGCGGGGATTGCCACTGGCCACGCTCACCTATTCGTTTCGTGGCTTTATCCCCGAAAGTTATAGCCGAGAGAACCACTGTTTGCCCATTCAGATCGTGATTGGCACGCAGATGCTCCATGCCGTTGGACTGGCTATGGCGGCAAAAATCTCTGGCGATAAGGCCGTAGCCGTGGGCGTGTGTGGCGATGGAGCGACCTCTGAGGGCGATTTCAACGAGGCTCTGAATTTCGCGGGCGTCTTTCAGGCTCCCGTGGTGCTCGTCGTACAGAATAATGGCTGGGCTATCAGTGTGCCGCGCCACAGACAGAGCGCGGCCCCGACACTCGCGGCTCGCGGCTTTGGCTTTGGTGTTCCCTCGGAACTGGTGGATGGCAACGATATCCTGGCGGTTTATACGGTGATGCAACGCGCCATCGAGCGTGCGCGTGCCGGGCAAGGTCCGACCTTAGTGGAGACCCTAACGTATCGTATCGGTGCGCACACCACAGCCGATGATCCCACGCGCTATCGCGACGCGGAAGAGGTAACGGGATGGCGTACCAAAGACCCCATTACGCGCTTCCGCCAGTTCTTGCTACGCCGCGATTTGCTTACTGAAACACAGGATCAGCAGTTGATCGAGGCACTTGAAGAAGAAATCAACGAGGCCGTGCGTGTTGCCGAAGCAATGCCGCCCATGGCTCCTGATAGCTTCTTTGACTACACCTCTGCCTCGCTTTCGGCGCGCCAAGAGGAGCAACGGGCTGATCTACTACGCTATGTCCAGCCTAAACAGCACTAAAGGGGATCTACGTATATGCAAATGACGATGATAGAAGCCCTGAATTCGGCACTGACCCTGGAGCTTGCTCGTGATAAGCGGGTGGTGGTCTTTGGGCAAGATATCGGGGCCAATGGCGGCGTTTTTCGTGTAACCGAGCATCTGCAACAACGCTTTGGTGCAGAGCGTGTCTTTGACACTCCCCTCTCGGAATCGGCGATTATCGGTAGTGCGGTTGGCATGTCTGTCTTTGGCTTGCACCCCATTGCCGAGATACAGTTTGCTGGTTTTCTCTTTGTCTGTATGAACCAGTTGGTGACCCAAGCCGCCCGTATGCGTTTTCGTAGTGCTGGTGCCTACACTTGTCCAATGGTCGTGCGTGCGCCCTACGGTGGTGGAGTGCGCACACCGGAGCTACACTCTGACAGCCTCGAAGGCATCTTTATGCAGACCCCTGGCTTGAAAGTGGTCATTCCCTCCAACCCTTACGACGCCAAGGGCTTGCTGGCCTCGGCGGTGGCTGATCCCGATCCGGTGCTTTTCCTGGAAAACATCAAACTCTACCGTTCATTCCGTGCCGAGACGCCAGAGGATTATTATACCGTGCCACTTTGCTCGGCAAAAACGCTACAAGAGGGTTCCGATGTCAGCATCTTTGCCTATGGCGCGATGGTGCCTGTCGCCGTGGAGGCCGCGCAACAGGCGCAGAAAGAAACAGGAACCAGCGTCGAGGTTATCGATCTGCGTACCGTCTGGCCTCTGGACGAGGATGCAATTGTCAACTCGGTCAGTAAAACAGGACGAGCTATCGTCGTTCACGAGGCAGCCCGTGCTGGTGGCGTAGGCGCGGAGGTCATAGCCATCATCAATGACCATTGTCTCTATTCGCTACTCAAACCCGTTGGGCGCGTAACTGGCTACGACACACCCTATCCCGTCCCCGGTCAGGAAGACTATTACCTGCCCACCGCCGCCAAAGTGCTCACCGCCATCCAGAAAGTCATGGAACCCGAATAGGATCGGCCTAAATACTCTGTCAAATTTCATCTGACGGGGCGTAAAAGTTGTAGGGACAGGGGGACGAGGGGATGTGGACGCGGGGGCCTTGTGCCTGTCCTGGTGGGGGTTCTGGACTTCCCACAGGACGAGGACAAGCCATCCTGCCTGGAGCAGGTAATAGGCCCCCCATCTGCCGCCAAGTCCGCCCCTTGTCCCTACGTTCTCCAATCCCTAGGTTTAAGTGAACAAATATTCTTGGAGAAACAGACCATGTATGAATTTAAGCTGGCAGACCTTGGTGAAGGGATGCACGAGGCGGAAATAATCGAATGGCTCATTCAGGAAGGCGACACGACTAAGCTTGATCAGACGATTGCCAGAGTAGAAACCGACAAGGCCATCGTCGAATTACCCGCACCCGTTATAGGTCGTGTCAGCGAGATTCGTGTGAAAGATGGACAAGTCGCCAAAGTTGGCGAGACATTAATCATTTTTGAGACCGCCAACACTGCCAATGGCGACAACGCCACGAAAAATGCAAGTACCACAACTGCGGAAACTGCGGCAACGCCAGCAGAGCCCACCTCCGCTGTGGCACTGCCTGTTGCGGTGAATACCAGATCGCGGATCCAAGCTGCCCCTGCTGTCCGCAAACTGGCCTTCGAGTTGGGCGTAAACCTTGAGCAGGTGACATCGTCGGGTGCTAGTGGGCGCATCTCGCTGGATGATGTGCGCGCTTACGCTGCACAAGCGCGGACCGCAACGCCAGCCACCTCGCAGAATGGCGTTGCCAGCGAGACTCCTGCTGCTACCACTACGGTGGCACAGCGCGTGTCGCCGACAACAGAAGGTACTGCACAAAAAGTTGGACAAGCTGCTACACCGACCGAGGATAGAAGAGAGCCGTTGACGGGTTTGCGTAAGCGCATCGCCGAACATATGGAACACTCATGGCGCATTGTCCCTCATGCGACCGCTTTTGATGAATTAGATGGTAGCGCATTGATAGCATTGCGCTCGGCACTGAAACCTGTGGTTGAGCAGCGCGGTATTCGCCTGACCTATATGCCAATCCTGATAAAACTTTTGTTACCGGTGCTGAAAGAGTTTCCCATCTTTAATGCCAGCCTCGACGAGGAGAAACGCGAGGTTATCTACAAGCATTCCTATCATATCGGCGTAGCTGCCGATTCCCCTGAGGGATTGCTGGTGCCGGTGATGCGCGATGCTGATCGTCTCACGCTCTTAGAGATTGCTAGCAAACTGGAGAAATTAAGCGAGGGGGCGCGTAAGCGGACGCTGACCCTATCTGAGTTAAGCGGAAGCACCTTTACCTTGAATAATGTGGGCAGCTTTGGGGGCAGTAGTGGCACACCCATCATCAATTATCCTGAAGTGGCGATACTGGCGGTGGGAAGATTGCAAGAAAAGGCTATAGTGCAGCAGGGTGCCGTCATTGTGCGCCCGATGATGCCGTTGGCTCTCTCGTTTGATCACAGACTCATCGATGGGGCGTTGTGCGGTAAGTTTCTGGCGCGCTTCAAGGAATTGGTCGAGAATCCTGCCCAATTGATGTTGGACATGGTATGACAACGTAGTAAGGAAAAGAACACATGGTTGTTGGAGACGTGACCACAGCGGTAGATGTCCTGGTGTTGGGCGCGGGGCCAGGAGGGTATGTGGCGGCGATTCGTGCGGCGCAACTTGGGCATCATGTCACCCTGATAGATCAGGGCCCACTGGGAGGGACTTGCCTCAATCGAGGCTGTATTCCCTTGAAAGCACTGCTTTCAGCTACCGAACGCTATGCCCAGATGCGCTCGGAAGACCTGACAAGTATGGGCATTGCCGCTGAAGCCGTTTCGTTCGATTGGGCGCGTATGCAAATCTGGAAACAGAGCGTGGTGGATCGTCTGACGGAAGGCGTGCGCCGACTGGTGGCTGGCAACCATATCGACTATGTGTTTGGTACGGGTTGGTTTATCAATCAGCAGGAGGTGCGGGTTGAGGGCGAACACGGTTCACACCGCTTCAAATTCGCCCATTGCATTCTGGCAGTTGGAGCCGATGCTACTCCAGTCCCTGGTCTTCCGTTGGATGGCAAGCAGGTGCTTACTCCTGAACAGGCGTTGCAACTCCAAACACTGCCAGAGACGTTAAACGTGTTTGGTGATGACTATATTGCCCTGGAACTGGCAACGCTCTTTGCTCGCCTGGGGGTGAAAGTCAAACTGTGCGTTCCCGGTGAACAGATATTGGCAGGTTTTGATCCCGCGGCTTTGCGACTGGTGCAGGCGAGTTTGCGCAAGATGGGGATACAGGTAACGACGAAGGCCGCTCTCGAGCAGGTAAGTGATCGACCACTGGTGCTCTCGCGCGGCGTCACTCCCCATACTGCCGGGCTACATGTAGATGCTGCCGGGGTGAAGCTCACAGAAAACGGTGGCATTGCCGTCAATACGATGCAGCAGAGCAGTGTTCCCACTATTTTCGCCGTGGGAGATTGCACAGGTGGACGAAGTTTAGCCAGCCTAGCCATCAAGCAGGGCAAAGTGGCTGCCGAGGTTCTCTCAGGCCAACGCGTCCAATTCGCTCCGCTCGTTACGCCGTTGGTTGTGCATACCACGCCAGAAGTGGCGACTGTCGGCTATACAGCCGAAGAGGCCAGTAAGGCTGGTTATACTGTGACGACAGGACGCTTTCCCTTGGCGGCGAACGGACGCGCATTGACCCTTGCCGCCGATAGCGGTGTTGCTTTAATTGTGGCCAACAAAGAGGATGGGATCGTGCTGGGAGCTACCATCGTGGGGCCGCGTGCCGGTGATCTGATCGGGCAGGCCACACTGGCGATTGAGATGGGGGCGACGCTGACTGACCTCTCAGAAATTATCTATGCCCATCCTGGATTGAGCGAGATGGTACCAGAAAGCGTAGATAACGCACTGGGGAAAGCAATCCATATACTAGCTAAAGGGTAAACGCTACTTTTTTCTGCGTCGTGACATCTCTTCTTCTGTGGTACCGCTTGTCACCAGTTCGTATAAAAGGGCTTGTGCGACTTTGGGGCGCAGAATTCGACCCAGTCGTTGGATGTATTCGCGTTTGGTACTATTGCCACTGACGATGATGGCGACGCGGCAGTCAGGTACATCGACGCCCTCGTTCAGCACGCGTCCGGTGACTAGCTTGCTGTATTGGCCTGTGCGAAAGCGTTCGAGGATGGTGCGCCGTTCCTCGGTCGCCGTCTTGTAGGTGATACTGGGCAAACAAAAGCGGCGACTGACCTCATCCACCACTGGATTGTATTCAGAGAAGAGCAAGACCTGGTCGCTGGCATGTTTATGCAGTAAACGCTCGATCTCGCTATACTTGGCGGGCGCGTTCATGGCGATGTTACGTGCCTCACGCCAGGCGAGCATAGCCTCACGCGCTTCGGGGTCGCGCGCGCTGAGGAAGATAAGCTTTTGTTGGAAGTCTTCGGGCGAGCGGATACTAATGTGGCGGCGTTGCAAAAACGAACGATAGATGCGGCGGTGTTCGGCATAACGAGCCTCGTCTTCGCTCGATAAGACGATGTCGATAATTTCTTCTTGGTACTGGGCGAGGTAGCGTTTCTCAGTCAGCTCTGCCGGTGAGCGGCGATAGACCTCTGGCCCGATCAACTCTTCCAAGTCTGTATGGCTCATATCGCTGCGATCTGGGGTAGCACTGAGGCCGAGGCGTAGCGGCGTGAAGGCACTTTCGGCGATGAGGCGGTACGTTGGTGCGGGAAGATGGTGACATTCGTCAAAGACCAGTAGCCCGAACTTGCGCAACTCACGGGGATAGAGGGCGGCAGAGTCATAGGTAATGACGGTGATCGGCTTGAGTTCTTTTTCGCCACCACCAAAGATGCCGATTTCGTCCGCGCTAATGGAGAGTGCCGCGGAGAGCGCGACCCGCCATTGCTGTAGCAGATCGAGCGTGGGCACAACCGCCAATGTCCAAAGTCCAGTCTCGGCAATAGCCATAGCAGCGACAAACGTTTTCCCCGCACCAGTTGGCAAGATGACCACGCCCGTACTGCCCTCTGCCAGCCACGCCGTAAGGGCATCCTCTTGGTATGGGCGCGGCTCCATCTTCAACGTGGTCGTAAAGGGCAACTCCGGTTGTTCCTCAAAGGCGACAGTAAAGGGCGTTCCCTGCTGGCGCAATGCCCGTTTCACCATCGTAAAATGGATGGGCTGTATACGCAAAAAGTGAAAGTGTTTATCACGCCCCATCTTTGCCCGTATCTGTTCCGGCAGATGTGTTCCAAACAATATCGCCAGCAAATCATCCGTTGGCAGAGCCAGCAAGTCGTCAGGAGGCGTAATGATAAGGTCGCGCCCACGCAAGTCAAGAGTGGTCATAAGCCTTTACTATTCATATGAAGTAGCGAGTAGTGAAAGTTGATTCGGTGGCATGGATGCTTTTTGCTGATGCTCAAGTATCTGGTTACTTTTTTCAAGTAAAGGCAGAACTACAGAAGCAAGATTTTTTGTTGGCCAGTTTAAAGGAATTCCACCTCTTTCTAACAATAGTTTGTTGCCAGGTAACGAATCGAGCGATTCTGTTTGACGTACATACAATTTGCGGTTTTGCTTCAATGCACCATTGGCCCCCTCCCATGTTCCACCCTTACTGTCTGATTCTGCAACAATCACTATTTGTGCCAATCCCGTGACAACATTATTCCGTTCCATTGCACGACTTACTAACCATTGAGCGTCTGGATGAAATTGACTCATTAGCAGAACATTGCCAGAATCTATTCTTGGTTGTAGGTCCCGTATTTGCACTTTGCTTAGTCTGCGAATGCCGTGTGGCAATACGACAGTCGTGTAGCCGTCTGTACTGGTTGCCCCCTCGTACGCAGCACGGTCAACGCCACGAGCATAACCGCTGATGACATTTGCACCTTGTTTGGCAAGTTCCTGGGCAATAGCTCTCGTAAACGAGAGACTGGTTTCACTAGCATTGCGTGAACCAATGACTGCTATAGTCTTTCGCTGTAAAATATGCAGGTTACCGGCATAAAAAAGAACGGGCGGTATCTTATTGACATCGAGAGCCTTCTTGAGCAAAGTAGGATAGTTAGTATCTAGTACTGTCAACAAATGAATATTGTCTTGCAATAATTGCTCTACAAGAAATCCTTGGGCAACAAGTTTCTCTCTAGCTTGTTCCAACTTCTGTACCATATCCGTTTTGAGATGGCAGGATGCGTCCCATTCTGCAGGACTTGCAGCAAAAAAATCCTTTAGAGTTCTCCCAAGTTGCTTACACCAGATTACAAGAATACCATTGATAATACGAGTAGGAAGCCCACTCTCAAAAGCCAGCAAAAGCCAGCAGGCCTGTTCTTGTAAATCTCGTTCCATTTGTATTCCTCTTTACTGGTCATCTGAGTGGGCCGTACGTGTGAGGGTAAAAGGATACACTGCATTTGCTCCTGCTTTCATCAACGTTTGCCCTACCTCACGTATTGTTTGTCCGGAGTCATAGATGTCATCTATTAGTAGTAATGTACGTCCAGTAATCTGGTTTGGAAAAGGAACAGCAAATGCGCCCTTTACGTTATCAGATTTCTGTACGCGGTTTGTAAAATTCTTTTGTTCTCCTGTCGAACGCAATTTTACTAAAGCAGAAACATAGGTGATACCTAGCCCTTTGGCGATATTTCTTGCAAATATCTCTACTAGTGTACCACTTTTGGTTGGTGGTACGCTTACAATAGCATCAATGAGATGTATTGGATAACGTTGACGTAGTAGTTCTACCGTTAGCGACACTAGCTCCTCTGCAAAGGGACCACCTTCCTCATATTTACTTAAACGTACCAGCTTGCCAATATAGCTTCCTCCATAATAGGAAAGAGACCAACCCGCTTCATGGGCCGGCATTTTAGCTGTGCCTCGCTTTTCAATGCGTGGTAAAAAATCTTTTGTCAGAAAACGATCTGCTGCTAGCAATATTCTTTCTGAAGGTGTAACTAGTGGAAGTGCTAAACTTTGGCAACGTCCACATGTGCCACACAGATACCCTGGCTGATCGCCGAGGTATGCCGTTAAATAACCTGTGTAGCAACTCTGTGTTTGAGCATAATTTTTGATATCATTTAGTTCGTGCTCTTTTTGCTCTCGCACCAAGTCGTAATCTGCAAATGATACCTGCCCTGAACGCGGCAATGCATAATGGATGGGTTGTTTAGTATCACGTTTTATCAAACCTTGATCTTCCAGATCATTGAAGATGTTTCGTACCGCTCGTACTGAATAGCCAGTTGCTCGTAATATCTCATTCTCGCGTAGACCCTGTGTGTTAGCGCGTAAAAGAGTTAAAACTGTTGCATAGCACTTTCCATCAGGCTTCGCGCTCCGAATAAAATGCTCTTGTATAATTAAACGTTTGGTGTGAATTAGAAAAGAGAGGAAGAGTTTGAAAAGAAAGGTAAAAGGAACCTATAGTTAGCATATCCAGAACTTTTCGAAGAAAAGGAGCTAACATGATAGATCTTGATACCTTTCTGACGACACTGTA
>JBBQXY010000061.1:0-29427 GCA_038209195.1 Ktedonobacterales bacterium
CAGATATGCAGCAGAACATTGCGCGGCATCCCTAGGTATGCATCCAGGCTCCCATTCATGATCAACGCTGCCAGCTTAGGTGCATTGCCAAACACACCCATGCAGATACCGAAGCCGCAGGCAGAGACAGCCCAGATCACCACAATATCACTATTCTGCCAGCCATGTACCAGCGGAAATTGGTGAAAGTATGCCCACCAGAAGAATAGCCCCATACTATCATTGGCAAGCATCGTGAATATATGCATCCAGAACGAAACGCGATACTCCATCGCCGCCTGCACATTGGCGATAGTGTAGGCTCCGATAAAGCGCACTGTGCGCAAGAATTTCATGACGAAACCCATCTTTTTCACCCTCCGTTGATATTCACGCGGCGTGTCGCCAACCAATACAACGCCAGCATCAGCGCGCCACCCACAGCCAATGTCACTACCTGCTGCACTAACACCCAGCCAAAACTCGCCAGTTCAAAGTGCACAAGTGTCCGAGAGGGGCTATACACCACCGCACTGAACGGTAACACCTGCGCAATGCCACGAATCGGCTGTGGCAAGACCTCCAACGGT
The DNA here is from genome assembly GCA_038209195.1 of Ktedonobacterales bacterium. Lineage (GTDB taxonomy): Bacteria > Chloroflexota > Ktedonobacteria > Ktedonobacterales > Ktedonobacteraceae > JBBQXY01. Next base: position 570 of record JBBQXY010000061.1, read on the forward strand.
GCCAGTACGCCACCCAACAACAGTGCCATGCGATTGATGATTAAGAAAAACGGCGTTGTCTCCTCCGTCCAGAAGGCCAGTAGCCCAATGCTAAAGTAGACGACAAAATCAATGCTGATCGCTAGGAAGAGTACCAGTGGCCACGCCAACAATCCCATCCACGTAAAAGGCGGTGGCCCCACAAACAGCCATGCCAGCACGAAAGCAACTACCGAGTTCATAATCAGCCGCACAAAGCGACCACCCAAGTACTCCGCGTAATGGTACAGCACATAATTGCACGGCCTTCCCAACAGGTACGCCAGTTGACCCGAACGCACCTCCTGATCGATCAGACGTGTCAGTTGCGGCAGCGATAGCACAATGGTCTCAGTCGCCGCCAGGTACCATATCATATCGCTAATGCTAAAACCGCCAACCGAATGCACGCCTTTAGCCGCAAACGTAGCCGTCCACAGTTGTAAGAATATATAGATGAACCCTGCCAGGAATAGAGTGCGAAAAATGACTTCTGTCAGGTATGCCAGATTGTTGGCGATACTCACGCGTAGCACTGCTACATACTTGCGCAACGTAACCCCAAATTTTCTTCTTTTCCCCAAAGCGATCATACTCATGGTCTACTTTCCCTCTTTCGCATTCTCACTCTCCAGCTATCATTGGTATGATAGCCTCGTCCGGCTCTTCCTCTTCTCTGACAACTTCATCAGTGCTACTTCGACCTTTCTCCCCGTAAATCCTGGCGATGATCTCCTCCATCGGGGGATCGGCAATCGTCATATCGAGGATATGACAGTGCTGCATGACAGCAGCGATGATCGGCTCCAGGGGACAACGCGACGTGTCAATCTCCAACTTCAAGCCATGCCCCTTGGCCTTCAGCACTTTAACGCCCTCTACTACCAGTACTTCCTCATGAATAGACGTGGGCAACTGCACCCTTAATCGCTGCTCTCCACTTTCCGCGTCGATTTTCAGCAGGCTATCCGCTGGTTCCTGCAACAAAAGGTCAACCGTTTTGGTCTTCAGGTAATCGCGCTTCATCTTCGTCACGGGGGCATCGAGGATAATCTCGCCGTGGTTAATGACGATAGCCCGTCGGCAAACTTGCTCGATATCCCCCGCGTCATGCGATGTGAGAAAGACGGTTACACCTTCCTCGCTATTTAACTGACCAATCAGGTCACGAACACGCTGCTTAGCGATAACATCCAAGCCGATAGTTGGCTCATCCAGGAAGAGCATCTCTGGTTTGTGCAGCAATGCCGCCGCCAGTTCGCAGCGCATACGCTCCCCCAAACTCAACTTGCGTGCAGGTGTGCGAATGTAATCCTTTATATCGAACGCCTCGATCAAAAAGTCGCGCCGTTTACGATACTCATTCATATCCAACTCGTAGATGCGCGCCAATAAATCAAAGGTGTCCTGTGGCGGCAAGTGATACCACAATTGCGATTTCTGCCCAAACACGCAAGCTATATGAAAGGAAAGATGGCGACGTTGTTTCCATGGCGTCAGGCCTAGCACTTGCACGTTGCCACCAGTAGGATAGAGAATTCCTGTCAACATCTTAATGGTGGTAGACTTCCCCGCGCCATTTGGGCCAATGAACGCGAGGACTTCGCCAGCATCCAAAGAAAAGCTAATACGCTTAACGGCCTCCCTGGTACGATACTGTGGTGCCACAAATGAGCGCAGGTTGCCTGCCAACCCCGCCTCACGTTCGCGTATCTTAAATGTTTTCTCCAGGCCATGCACCTCAATGATTGACATGATTCCCTCCTCGTCAAACGGTTTCTATGCGTGGGAACAAAACTGGTCCCAGTGTGATACGAGTGAAAACTCCACTACCCCATGTTCCTTGCTTAAGCCAGGCTCCTTTTTCGATGAGCTCCGCGCCAAGTTGCGCTACTATACGCTGGCTCGCCGTCGGAAGAAACGGTGCCAGGTAGATTGCCAGCAGCCGTGTAGCCTCCGCCGCGTTATACAACACGGTGTTCAGGCGGCCTTCCTGCCCTGCTTGTCGCGCCAGTCGCCAGGGTTCACTCTGTTCAATGTACTGGTTCGTGCGCCGCACAAAGTTCCAAATGCTGCTCAGTGCGTTGCCAACCTCCCAATGTTCCAGGGCGAGCTTTGTCCCTTGGAACGCGTCGCTCGCTACCTGTTGCAGCCCTATCTCCCGCTCACCATGCTCCCCGGCAGTGGGTACAATCCCTCCGAGGTAGCGTTGAATCATCGAAACCACGCGGTTGAGCAGGTTGCCCAGGTCATTCGCCAGTTCATCGTTATAGTGACGGATAAAGCCGCTACGCGAAAAATCTCCATCGGCGGCAAACGACAAGTTGCGCAACAGGTTGTAGCGCACCGCATCTACGCCGAACTCGTCCACCAGTTCCACAGGGTCAATGACGTTCCCCGCCGTCTTCGAGATGCGTTGACCATCCAGTGTGATAAAGCCATGCACCGCAATCTGGCGTGGCAGTGGCAAGCCCGCCGAGAGCAGCATTGCAGGCCAATACAGGCAGTGAAAGCGCGTGATATCTTTCCCAATCACATACGCGTCCGCGGGCCAATAGCGTGCGAATTTCTTCTGTTCATCGGGAAAGCCGATAGCAGTCAGGTAGTTGGTCAGCGCGTCAAACCACACGTAGATGACTTGTTGCTCATCACCCGGCACAGGAACGCCCCAGGCTGGCGTCCCGGGCCGCACACGCCGCGACACCGAGAAATCGCGCAGCCCTTGCTTCAGCAATCCCACGACTTCCGCTCTCCTGATGGAAGGCACAATAAAGTCTGCATGTTCGGTAATATGAGCGAGCAAACGGTCACTATATTTCGTGAGCGCAAAAAAGTAGTTCTCCTCTTCCAACCATTCGGGCACGATCGAAGGATGGATAGGACACCTACCATTGATCAGTTCGTCTTCGTTATAAAAGGTGTTGTCATTGGGGCAATACCAGCCAGAGTAGCTGCCAGCATAAATGTCACCATTGGCCTGGGCGCGGCGAAACATCTCCTGGGAAGCGCGTACATGCCGCTCCTCCGTCGTTCTCACCCAGTAATCGTAATCGACATCGAGCTTTGACCACGCCAACCGAAAAGCTTCATCCATGCGATTGATCCACGCGCCAGGCTCTATACCATGCGCCTCTGCTGCGGTAATCACATGCTGGCTATTTTCATCTACACCGCTGCTGAAAAAAGTGTCGTAACCCAGCAAGCGATGGGTACGCGCAACGACATCCGTCGCTACTTTTTCTAGCGCATGTCCAATCGTCGGTGGCCCGTTAGGATAATCAATGGCTGTTGTAATGTAATAGCTTTTACGCGCTGGTTCATCTTCATGCGTCGTCGTCATCTCTCACCTCTGTATACTTTCAGTATGTTTGTCTAGCTAAAAAGAAAGGGGGTGCAGGCCTGTCGCCTGCACCCCCTGGTACGTCTCGTGTGGTTAAGCTGATGCTCATCAAGTAAGCATAGGTGATACACGTGCAGAGGACAGCGACACTTTGCGCCACACCATAGTCATGGCGTCGCAAAGAGTAAGCATAGGCATAATATAGAATGCAGTATGAAAATGAGTATGCGTCACGCTTGTCGTCCTCTTGTATTTTATGGGAAACAGTAGTCAAACAACCGTTAATGAGGATAACGGTTTCGTGCTACAAGTGTACCCGTATATGTTGCGTTTTGTCAAGGCTTTTGGGTGCAGAGGCTGATGTATGATGCTCTTTGCATTAGATAGATAATATGCTATAGTACGCTTCGAGAGAGCTAGACAACTTCACTTTATTTCACTTATTGTAGATAGGAATACCGCATGTTGCTAACAGGAATGCAGCTCGGCCATTTTCGCCTGAAAGAACTTATCGGGAGAAGCGCGAACGATGTCTATCTCGCGGATGATTTACGCTTGCAGGGCCGTGAGGTAGCCATCAAAATTGCACAATCGGATCTCGCCTCTTTCTCCACCGATGGTGACCTCAAGCAAGCCGTCAACCAATTCAAGAAAGAGGCGCAGATCGTTAGCAGCCTCCGTCACCCCAATATCTTGCCGCTGTTTGAATATGGCGAAGAAATCCAGCACGCTATGGTCTATACGTATCTTGTCATGCCGTACATCAAAGATGGCACACTGGAACGTTGGGTGAAGCAACGTACAGGGAGCTTTCGGCACATGTTACCTTTGCAGGACGTCGCCGCAATCATCCGCGTGGCAGCCGACGCATTGCAGTACGCCCATAATCAGGACGTCATTCATCGCGATGTGAAACCGACTAATTTTCTCATTGACAATAAGAGCAGCGATTTGAGCAATCCCCACATCCTTCTCGCCGATTTTGGCATTGCTAAAATCAGTGAGATAGACCTGACTACCAGGGCCGTTGGCACCTTCGCCTATATGGCACCTGAGCAGTGGGAAGGCCATCCTACCAAAGCTAGCGACCAATACTCGCTAGCTATTATCACGTACCAACTACTCACGGGCAATCTGCCGTTTACCGGCAATACGCTAGAACTCTACCGACAGCATAGCCAGCACGCTCCATTGCCACCAAGCATGCTCAAACCCTCGCTCTCTGCCGCTATCGACGCTGTTATCCTGCGCGCTTTAGCGAAAAAACCTGCTGATCGTTGGGTAGCGATCACGCAATTTGCTGAAGCACTTCAGGCGGCGATTCTTGAACCACCTCCACCAGTCCATGTTCCACTACAGATCACAGCCTCTGAGGCAAAAGCAGGTCTCACGACAAAGGTAGACATTCCTGGCGGCCACCCTGTTCAAGTCTCTATACCTCCCTTTGCACAGAATGGACAAAGTATCTCTCTGCCTGGTCAGGGAACGCTGCACCACGATGGCTCCAGAGGTGCGATCATCGTCACACTCACTGTCATACCGGACAAGATGAAAGCCAAATTGCTCAGATCATCCAAAGTCCCTACTCTCCCGCCAACAATCCATACTCCCCCACCGACGGTGCGCACTCGCTCATCGAAGTTCAAAAAGATACTGATCACGGCTCTAGCACTACTCCTTATCGTAAGTGCCGCCATCCCGCTCTATTTCGCATGGTCCAAACAGGTCCAGACTGAGGCTACAGCGACTGCCACCGCGAGTGCTCTAGCTTTTGCCCCTACCGCAACGCACATCGCCCAAATGCACGCTACTGCTACCGCCGTCGCTATCGTACAAGCCCAAGCAACAGCAACCGCTGGTGTTATCCAAACTGCCACCGCTGGTCAACCCACTTATAGCGACTCACTCAATAGTGTCAACAATAATGCTACGCAAAGTGCCGCCTGGGATGGTCTTGATGGCACCAATGGTAATTGCAAATTTCAACAGGATGGCTATCATATCGTAGCCTCGGACCCCACAGTACAGCCACAGCCATGTTTGGAAAGCAAGCAAAGTTACCAGAATGTTACGATCACTGTCAATATGGTGATCAAAAGCAACGTTGCTTCTGGCGGTCTGTTATTTCATGTCCAAAGCGATGCGAATAGTTCCAGCTACTTCTTTGAAGTAAGCCCTGGCGAAGGTACGTATAAAATTTCGGTTCTTGACTGCGGCACGTGCAAAGACTTACAGGGCTGGACCCCATCACCGAGCATCCGTCCCGGACAAAGTAGCAATACCTTACAAGTGATCGTCAGCAATAATGTTTTCAAGTTCTACATTAACGGGATGTTTCTCAAACCAGAGATTATGGACTCCACGTATACCACTGGTGATCTAGGCTTTGCATGCTATGATAATAAAGACCGTTCCGGAGAAGCTATTTTTAGCAATCTCAATGTCTATCCCGCTTCATAGTGCCCACTTTGGGATTGTCGGGTAGAGTTAGCATTGTTTTGAGAACGTGAGAGCGAGTTTAGTTTATGCCAAAAATTGATGCACATACCCAACAACGAGAAATATTACAGCGAGAGCGGCAGATAGCCAATGCGCTAAAAACTTGCCTGGTCAACATCGAGGGGCTGGATATTCACGCCTCAACATTAGAGCAAGTCATCACCTCGCTGGACGAACTCTTTCTGCTGGTCATTGTGGGCGAATTCAACGCGGGCAAATCGGCGTTGATTAACGCCCTGTTGCGCTCACCCGTCCTGCCAGAAGGTGTCACGCCCACCACCGCCAAAATCACCAAAATACGCTACGGCGAACAAAATCGCCAGGTGCAGCTTGATCAATACACCATCGAGCAACTCTACCCCGCTGACTTCTTACAAAATATCAGCATCGTCGATACCCCTGGCATCAATGCCGTCGTACGTGAACACGAACGCATGACGAAAGATTTTATTCCGCGCAGCGACCTCATCCTGCTCGTCACCTCTGCCGACCGTCCCTTTACGGAGAGCGAACGCGCTTTCCTGGAGGGGATTCAGCGTTGGGGTAAAAAAATCATGATCGTGCTCAACAAAGCTGACCTGTATCGGACACAGGCTGACTTTGCCAAAGCAATGGCCTTTATTGCCGAGAATTGTCAGCGTCTGCTCGGCTTCCAACCGGAAATTTTCCCCGTTTCCGTGTTGCAAGCCCAACAATCGTATTCGGCTATCGGTCATGATGCCATTCGCTTATGGGAGAGCAGTCGCATCGGAGCCCTCGAAAACTATCTTTTCCACAAGTTAGATGAAGGCGAACGCGCTCGTCTGAAACTGCTCAGCCCTTTGGGGGTTATGCAGCGTCTCATCGTGGAAATACAGGGAGCCGTGGAGGAGCGTTCGCATCTGCTCGCTGAAGACAATCGCACGGTGAATGCTATCGAGGCCAACTTACAGCAATTTCGCAAGGAGATGGAACAGAACTTTGCCCATCGATTGGGCGAAATTGAGAATATCGTATTGGAGATGGGCCAGCGTGGCGACCGCTTCTTTGACGACACCATCCGTTTGCGCCACACGCTTGAGTTGGTCAGGGCCGACAAGATTCGTCGTCAATTTGAAGAGGCTGTAGTTGGCGATAGCGCGTCGCGGATTGATAGCGCCGTCAAAGACCTTACGGACTGGTTGGCGGACCAGGAACAGAAATTGCGCCAAAACATCATGGACTACCTGGATCAGAGGCGCAAAGCGAGCAGTATCCGCGACGATCAGATGATTGGCACCATTAACCGACAATTTGATTACAACCGGCAATCGCTGCTACGGGCGGTCTTTGAACGAGCCAGCAAACTTGTGGAAGCCTTTGATCAGCAGGCGGAAGCGCAGCATCTCTCAGAAGGATTACAGAGCACCGTTGTACAGGCCCTGCTCTTTGGAGCAGGTGGGCTGACCCTTGGCACTATCGGCGCGGTAGCGGCCGCTGCCATAGGATTCACCTTTCTGGATGTAACGGGCATCACCGCGGGAGCCGTCGCCGTCATTTTTGGCCTCTTTATACTGCCCGCCCGTAAGGCCAGAGCCAAGCGCGACTTCGACGAGAAAATGCAAGAACTACGCCAGCATTTGCACGCACTGATGAACGAACAGTTTAATAAAGAACTCAATAGCTCGATCCAGCGCGTATATGATGCCCTCGCCCCCTACATCCGCTTCGTGCGGGCCGAGCAAGAAAAGGTTGTCGCCATTCGCCAGCAACTGACGCCGCTCGACACCGAAGTGCTCCAATTGAAAAACGCTATCGAGAGTTTGTGATGGAAGGTGCAAAGTCTTCCTACCGTCTGAAATAATGGGATATACTATTGAATGTTGCAATAGCAGCAAAAACACTACTATTTTGAAGGAGTTTGCTTTATGGCAGTAGTACGTACATCCAATGTTGACTTGAAGGTCAATGGGGATAATGCCTATGCCTTCGTGGCACAGCCCGATGACAACGCCACACACCCCGGTCTGGTCTTGATACAGGAATGGTGGGGCATTGAACCTCATATTCGCGATCTGGCGCAGCGACTGGCCGCGGAAGGCTTTGTCGTCGCCGTACCCGACCTCTATCATGGCAAAATTGCCACCGAGCCAAACGATGCTCAGAAGATGGTGATGATGATCGGGGGGAACATCGACCGAGCGGCTAAAGAGATTATTGGTGCGCTGGAAGCGGTCAAAGCCATGCCTAACGTCGAACCGAAAAAGCTCGGCCTGATGGGCTTCTGTGTCGGTGGCATGTTGACCTATGTCGTTGCTGCGCGTTATCATGAGCTGGGTGCGGTCGTCCCATTCTATCCGGGTGGATATGATCCCGAACCAGCCGACGTGGCACAGGTCAATGCTCCCGTGCTGGCATTCTTTGGTAGGCAAGATGGTAGCATCTCCATGGCACAAGTGGAAAAGATCGAGAAAATGTATAAGGAAGCTGGCAAAGATCACACGGTCAAGGTCTATGATGCCGGTCATGCCTTTCTCAATCCCGATCACGGCATGGGCAACGAAAAGGCTGCCGCCGAAGCGTGGCCCTTGGCTGTCAACTTCTTGAAGGAGAAGTTGCGCTAAGTTTTCTCCGGCAAAAACGCTGACCCTCTTCCTTCCAAGCTGGTTTGGTCTACACAGGAAAGGGTCAGCGTTTTTCGTGCAGGCATTCTCGTGGTACACAGTGCGAATAACTTCTGGTGAACCCTTTCCCCACAACTATCATCCCCCGCTAAACGTATAGTAATCGGCAAAACAATCAGCACGAGTAGATCTACCACCATCCACTTATAGCAAAAACATACTTCTTTCTAAAGGGACTATAGAAGGAGCCATCGGCATGATGAATAATCAGGAATATGAGCCACCCAATCAACAGCCCATCTATAATGACCCGCGCGAGCAGCCATGGCAGGGTGCGATGCCCGAACAGATATACGGAGAAAAACTTCAGCCGCAACGGCGCAAGCGACGTGGCCCAAGGGGTTGTATCATTGCCGTTGTTGCCACCTTACTATTGCTCGGCCTGCTAGGTGCTGGCATTGGCTTTACCTTTACTCGCGTCGGTGGCCCCAGTTTTGGGCCAAGCATTACTGAAAGCCGCACCTTTGGGGTCAGTGCAAGCCCGAAATTGGTGATTGACGATCCCACGGGGCAGGTGACTATCCATTCTGGTGCCACGGGAAGTACCGTTTCCATTCGTGCCACAAAACTCACCGAGGGTTTTGGCGGCAACCCCAATAACATTCATCTTAACTACTCAGAGTCAAGTGACCAGAAGACTGTCACCATCACTGTCGATAACGGCCCTAGTTTTGTTGGTTTTCCAGTGGTCAACCTTGATATTACCGTACCCAGTACCATTGACTTGAATCTCACGTCAAATACAGGCAGCATAAATGTCAACGGTGTTACTGGTCAGATGTCACTGCAAAGCAATACTGGTTCCATTACCGCAGAGCAAGATAACCTCACCAGTGCTTCAACGCTCAAAACCGATACTGGCTCAGTCACGTTTAACGGCACCATCGCGCAGAACAGTAACTATGTCTTTTCCACCAATACCGGCTCTGTGAATGTGACATTGCCGCCTGCTTCGTCCTTTCATGTCGATGCCAAGACCGACACAGGTTCATTCAACTCGGATTTTCCTGTCTCCCCTACCAGCAAGCAAGGATTGGGCAGCGAGGTCCATGGCGATGTGGGTAACTCGCCGACCACCACGATAACCCTCACCACGAATACTGGTTCCATCAATTTGAACCAAGGCAAATAACTCGCACGGTTCCCCAGAACGAGAAAGCCATAGGATAATTTTACCCTTCTACTGCGTATTAATACCGAGTACTATTCCGAACGTCGTGTGACGCTAAAAGCTAAAAATTGGGCTGTTGTCCACACTGAAAAGCTATCATCACCTAGATAGCCTCATCTTGAATTTAATGTTCGCCTCATGGAGAGCATATATACTCGGCTTGTGTAGATGATCAGGTATATTCGCAATCAATCATGTAAAAATATTAATAGTCATGGAATAAAACTATGAAAACGAGGATACACGTTGCTCAGCCGCTACAGATCCATCGTCCCCGTAACCTGGTACGGCTTACTTTAGCTCTGGCAGCGGGATTGACTGGTTTAATGAATATGCTATCGATCATCAGCCCCAAACCTAATTGGGACATGGTGCTGAGTTCGTGGCCTCTCGATATGCACCTGGGCATGCCTAAGCTTATCGTTGTCTGTGGTTTTTTCTTGCTCATGCTCTTCCCCGGCTTGACGCGTGGAAAGCATGAAGCATGGTGTATAGTAGTGATCTTTTTGTTCCTGTCAACGCTGTTTCGTCTGCTGGACGGAAGCCAAATGTTCATGAGCATTATCACCGGCGGACTTGTTACGCTATTCGTGATTTGCTCTCGCTTCTTTCAAGCAAAGAGTGATCCCCCCTCGATATGGCGTGGCTATCTTGCGCTGCTTAGCGGCTTGGGCATTGTCCTCCTTTATACGCTTGGTGGTTTTCTCCTCTTGTCTAAAGACTTTGAGCCTGTGATTGATCACTATGGCTTTGAAGAAGTGCTTCTGCGCCTGTTCACGCATACCCATTTATACCTCACGCCTGGGACGCAGGCCTTTGTCTTTGGACATGTATTGCCAATGCTCTGTCTGAGTGCCGTACTGTATGGAATTGTGAAGGTGTTGCGTCCAGTGGCAGCAACACTCTTTTCTGATGAACAGACACGACAAGCGGTTGCAGGACTCACCCTCCTGTATGGCAAAAACTCCATCTCCTACTTTGCCTTGGGATCGGACAAATCGTACTTCTTCTCTGCTTCGAGGAAATCGGTCATCAGCTACGTGCTGGAAGGACGGGTCGCGGTTGTCGCAGGTGATCCGATTGGGCCAGAGGAAGAGATGCTTACAACCATCCAGCAATTCTTAGCCTTCTGCGCTGAGCAGGATTGGACGACTGTCTTTTGGCAGGTCTGTGATACGACAGCCGAGCTGTATTGTAAGGCTGGATTGCATCTGGTGAAAATTGGCGAGGATGCCATCGTTACCCCACACACGTTTACGCTCGCGGGCAATGCTATGGCTAACGTGCGTTCGAGCGCGAAGCGGGCCGAGAAGGAGGGATTGCGGGTTGTTATAACCCATGGGCAGGTACAGGATAGTACACACATAGCTCAGATGGAGCACATTTCACAGGTGTGGTTAGCGAGCAAAGGTAGTGCGGAGATGGGCTTCAGCATGGGCCATTTCGATCCGCATGGTGATAATGAACAAATCTATGCCCTGGCCGTTGATAACGACAACAAGGTGCATGCCTTTGTAACCTTTGTACCAATCTATGGAGGGCATGGTTGGGGACTCGATCTGATGCGCCGCGCTGAAGAGGCTGCCCCGGGTACGATGGAACTTTTACTCGCGCGTTCGATTGAGCACTTCAAAAAGGAAGGCTACGATAGAATCAGTTTAGGGCTTGCACCTTTGAGCAACTGCAATCACACGGGTGAGACCTTTGTGGGAACGAGCATCGATTTCCTGACTCACCACTTTGGCAATCCAGCAAAGAATCACTCTCTTTTCACGTTTAAGAAAAAGTTTCAGCCACAGTGGGAGAGTCGCTACCTCGTCTACTCTCACACGCTGACACTTCCCACCGTAGGCTGGGCACTCTTTCGCGCTCATCAACACGATGTGTCCCTACCCCGCGCATGCGTTCGTTTCCTTGGCAGCCAACAACCGAGACGCCCCGCCACATCCAGGAGCACAGGCGAACTAGCCAGGGTGCCATCACACTCCTGAGCGAGAATGTTTGAGACACAGAGAGAAGAGAGTTATTGGCGATGAACAGACGACGGCTCACAGCTTTCCTCCCAGTCTTCGTGTCACTTCTGCTGGCACTCGTGAGTGGTGTGGTGCTGTTCAACGGGCTCATCATCAGCAACCTTGTTTCTTTCATCATTAACACTGGCCTCGATCAGCAACGGGCACAACTGATTGCGGCCCTCATCATGACCGCTGGTGCTGCTCTGCTTGGCGGGGCTGGCGGACGCCGAAAAGTGGGAGCGATGCTCGGCGCAGGTAGCATGTTCAGTTTTGGCTACCTTACCGCCTTTATCCAAAGCGAACTTCAGCCGTTTCGCGATCCAGGCGGCATCCTCGAGCCGCTCAATAGTGGCGCACTGCTTTACACCGCCGGTGAGATGGTGGCGCTTGCCCTACTTAGTGCCTTCGTGGGAGCAGCAGTGGGCAAAGCACTGGGCGAGGTGGTGCTCGATCCTCCCTACTGGCTGCTTCGTCTCACTTGGCAACGCTATGGACCCGTGCGTGTACGCAAGATAATGCAACGTAATGAAGCAATGGCGTCTGCACATGCTACCCACACACCAAGCGTGAAAGAGCTATTTGGCTCCTGGCTAGGTACGCTCATCATGCTGAGCCTCATCCTATTTGCCAGCGGGTCGAGCGAGTTTTTCATTTATGCTCCCGATAACGGTCTCCATACGCCACCATTGCTGCACACCAAAAGTGGACCCGTACACGGCACCATCGTGCAGGATGAGGTTGTCAGTCCGGCACTCAATATGCAGAAAAGGTCATTTCTTGTCTACCTGCCTCCCTCCTATAATACCGTTCAGGGACGAGAGAAGCGTTACCCCACACTCTATCTTCTGCATGGCTCACCGGGAGGTGAGCGCGATTGGTTTTCTGCCGGCAAAGCAGATCAGTCCGCTGATACATTGATTGCCTTGAACAAGATGCCCGAAGTGATCCTGATTCTCCCCGATGGCAATGGGCGAGCAGGGACGACAAGTGAATGGGGCAACAGCTTTGATCATCGTCAAAACATGGAAACCTTCGTCGCACTTGACCTGGTCAGGTATGTTGACCAAAAGTATCGCACAATAGCGCAAGCAGCGTATCGGGGCATTGGGGGACTCTCCATGGGTGGTTTTGGCGCCATGAATATCGCCGTCCATCACGCTGATGTCTTCGGCTTTGTGATCTCGCTTGGCGGGTATTATCGTGCTGAAGGAAGCATCTGGGGCGAAAATGCCGCGTATTTGCGCGAGAACAGCCCACTTGACGTTCTTCCTACGAATAAAGGTGCATGGAAATTGCACATGTATATAGGTGTAGCCACCAAAGACCAACCCTATTATAGCGATAGCAAGCAATTTGTGCAGGAGCTTGACAGGCTTCATATCCCTTACCATCTCGATATTCAGAGCGGCTTTCACTCCTGGATCGTGTGGCAGACACAACTCTATAACGCTTTTCTCTGGCTCCATTGGGAAAGAAGACAACTAGCCCGAACAATGGTATAATTCTGGAAGAAGTCTCGTAACTTCTTTGAAATAAGTTGAACTGGCGTTCCAAATAACAAGTGTGGAATCTACTACCAAACATAAGATGCAAATGGCAACATAGGGAGGATCTCTACCCACTATGTCTGAGACAACTTTCGGGAAACTGTCTTCACCAGGGCCCTTTACTTTTTTTCAAGACATTTTTGCCCGTAAACGAGCCAACGAACAGCTATTGTTTCAAGCCGCTATCCTAGCGCATCTGAGCGAGAGTATCATCGTCACTAATCTGCAAGGAAACATTGTTTATTGGAACGAAGGAGCCACTGCCTTATTCGGCTATAGTGCCCAGGACATGCTGGGGAAAAGCCCCGCCCTCTTATATCCCGAAACAGAGGCTCATCAATTTCAAGCTGACTTAGAGGGCATCCGAGCCGGCAAAGCCTATATTAGGGAGTGGAAAGGGCGGCGCAAAGATGGAACAACCATCTGGATCGATATTAAGACGACCTTGCTGCGCACGAGTGAGGGAGAGGCTATCGGCTTCATTGGAGTGGCAAAAGATATAACCGCGCGAAAACGGGCCGAGGAAGTCTCGCTTTGGCTTGCTGCCATTGTCGAGTCCTCTGATGACGCCGTCATTGGCAAAACACCAGAAGGCATCATCATCAGTTGGAATAGAGCGGCAGAGCGCATGTATGGGTATAGCGCCGCGGCAGCTTTAGGTCAGCCAGTGACGCTTATCTTTCCACCAAACCGACAAGATGAGTTTGTCACCATTATGCAGCGGATTACACATGGAGAACGAATCGAGCACTTTGAAACGACGAGAGTAAGAAAAGATGGGACCATCCTTCCTGTCTCTGTCACTGTTTCTCCTATTCATGATAGCGAAGGCCAGATTATCGGTGCTTCCGCCATCGCACGAGACATCACAGAGCAAAAGCGAATGGAAGCAGAAATCAAGCAAGCAAAGCAGCAACTCGAAGTAATATTCCAAAATATTGCTGATGGCATCACGGTACAGGATAAGAATGGCGCAGTAATCTATGTAAATGACGTTGGCGCAAAACTCTCCGGTTTCGACTCTGCCCAGGAAATGCTGGCTTTCGATGTGGACACGTTACGTGCCCACCTGCTAGAGCGGATTGAAATGAAGGATGAGTTTGGGCAAATCCTCTTCTTTGCTGAACTTCCTGCAACGAAAGCCTTACAAGGTCAGGACTACGCGGAAACACTTATCAACTATAGAGATAAGCACACCGGACACTCATTGTGGTCACTTGTGAAGGCAAGCCCCATTCTTGATGAAACAGGGCAGGTGCAATTGGTCGTGAATATCTTTAGCGATCTCACCATCCACATGGAGCTTGAACAACGCAAAGATGAGTTTATTGGTATGGCGAGCCATGAACTGAAAACACCAATCACTTCTTTGAAAGGCTACACCCAACTGCTGAAACGGAAACTTGAGAAACAAGGATTAGCAGAGCCAGTGGCGATGCTTGACAGAATGGACACCCAGCTCACGCGATTAACTCATCTTATTGCTGATTTATTGGACGTGTCCAAAATCAAGTCTGGTCAATTAGACTATTCCACAGAGCCGATTGATATCGATGCCTTCGTCCACGATATTGTTGATATGATGCAACAAATCAGCACAACACACACCATTACCATCCATGGGGCAGCGCATACACATATTCTGGGCGATAGCGATCGGCTAGGACAGGTTTTCATCAACTTGATAAGTAATGCAGTTAAATATTCTCCGCAGGCTAATCAGATTGATATTTCCATTACTTCATCCTACGACACGGTGACGGTGAGTATACGAGATTATGGCATTGGGATTCCAAAGGAGCATCATCAGAAAATTTTTGATCGTTTCTATCGTGTCTCAGTTGCTGATGATTATACCTTTCCAGGTTTGGGAATGGGATTATACATTTCCTCAGAAATTGTCAAGCGGCATGGCGGCACACTCTGTCTGGAAAGCAGCGAAAGAGAAGGGTCAACATTTTTCATCTCCCTGCCCATCGCTTAATATTTCTTCCCCTTGCACAATCTAGCAACTTGCTGAAACTAGAGACGCCTTACGCGCATGGACGCACAAGTGCATAGATTAACCAACCTCATCAATGATCTACTCGATATTTCCAAGATGCAGACGGGTCAACTTGTCTATCGGGAAGAGCGCTTTGACGTGGATGCACTGGTACAAGAAATCGTGACAACTCCCCATGCGTGAACGCAGGGGCTTCTCAGGAAACGCATCACCCAGCGGTGTACGTTGGCTCCTGAAGGCCATGCCCTGGCCTTGCACGTTGTACAATGTTTTGCGCGGCATTGACATCACGGTCTGCCACATAGCCACAGAAAGGACACATGTGAGTACGAACCGAGAGAGATTTCTGCACGATCTCCCCACAGTGGGAACATGTCTGGCTGGTGAAGCGCGGGTTCACGCGGATGACTTGATGACCAGCTCTTGCAGCCTTGTCTTCAAGAATGGCGAGAAACGCGCCCCAACTGGCATCCAGGATGGATTTGGACAGGTGATGGTTCTTGACCATGTTGGTAATCTGAAGGTCTTCCACCGCGATGTGATGATAGCCTTCAGCATAGGGTTTCGCTGTCTTGAAATGATGGTCACGACGCTGTCGCTCAATCTTCAAGTGGCGTTGCGCAACATTCTTCGCAGCCTTCCGCTTGCGGTGGGAACCCTTCTTGCGTCGGCAAAGGGTGCGTTGTTTGCGTCGAAGGGTGCGCTGAGAGGTGCGATAGAAGCGCGGGTTCTCAACGGTCTGACCTTCGCTATCGGTCAAGAAGGACGTGAGACCAACGTCAATACCAATGTCAGGATGGGAACAGGAGGAAGGAAGATGCTCGGTTGGTGCTTCCGTCTCGCAGACCAGCAAGGCATACCAATGATCATCAGCACGCAAGACCAGATGGACGGTTTTCGGGGTTCCCTCAAAGGGACGGTGCAATTTGATCTTGAGCGACTTGCCCATTTTTTTCGGAATGATCAGGTGTTTTTTATCCTCATGCAGATACGCATCTTTGCCGTATTGGCGCAACTGGATAGAATGCCACTGATTGCCCTTCTTGAACCGAGGGAAACCACTACCGGAGAGGTTGTGTTGCTTGGCCGCCAGAAACCGTTTGAGGGATTTCGAGAGGCGGTCTGCCAACATCTGGACGGTTGTCGCGGGGACATGTTCACCATGCCCTTTGAAGATCGCTTCAAGTTCATACTTGCTCAGGAATGTTCCATCGTGCTCATAGCGTGCTTTCATGGTCTCAAGCATTTCGTTATAGATATGTCGAGATTCGATCAGGCACTGCATGAGCAAATGGGATTGTTCTGTATTCGGGTAAAGGCGATACTCAAAGGTTCTCATGGGGATGTTCTACCATGTTCTATTAGACATTTCAAGAGGAAGCGGCAAGAGGGCCCCATGTCTCAAGCCAGGGGCCCTCTTGCCGCGTAATAGTAGAAAACATACAGGGAACGACAGAGACACATCATTTGCTGCTTGAGGGACAAGTCCAGGGCGAGATGCTGGGGGACCGAGACCGTATTGAGCAAGTGCTCATTAATCTCCTCAATAATGCCATCAAGTATTCCTCCAACGCGGACACCGTACGCGTACATGTTGCGCAGGAACACAACCAGGCCCACATCAGCGTCCAAGATTTTGGTATTGGCATTGCCAGGAAGCATCAGCACAAGATTTTTGAGCGCTTTTACCAGGTCACTGATCACGAGGAAAAGACCTACCCAGGTCTCGGCATCGGCCTCTTTATCTCCTGTCAAATTGTCAGGCGTCATGGTGGTCAGCTATGGGTGGAGAGCGAGAAAGGCGAAGGTGCCACGTTTCATGTAACCTTGCCACTCTCACAATCGCACCCTTGATGTGTGCAGCAAGCACATTTGGGCTGATAGTCGATGATTTTCCCTAAGCGATCAAACTCAAAATGACAGCAGTCTAACAACATTCCTTTTAGTTTTTCTCGTGCTCTCTGCACGCGTGACTTTGCGCCAGACAAGGAAAGCCCCATCCTTTCTGCCAGTTCCCTCTGCGTTAGCCCCTCATATTCTGTTAAGAGAAGGGCTTCTCTATACTCATCAGGAAGGCTATTTACCATAAACTTGACGCTGGGCAATAAATCTTTGACGACATCATCATCGTAGACAGGTTCTTCGGGAAGCAAATTGGCTTCTGAAAGGTCTACGGTAGCTTTATGGGCGCGATAGTAGTCAGCGATAGCGTTGCGAGCGATCTGATAAAGCCAACTTTGCAATTTCTCCCCGTCGCGCAAACCGTCAATACGGGTATGGATTTTGAGAAAGACATCCTGGAGAATATCTTCCGCGTTATGGTCATCCGGAATGCGCGTGCGAATAAATTGTTTGAGCCTGGGCTGAAATTCTTCCCATACTTTTTCTGTCGTCAAACCCACATGCATTTCTCCTTAGCTTTATTACCTTATGATAGCTCACATAATCTTTTCATGCATAGTGACGGAAAAAAATCCAAAAGGACGCAAAGCAATCCCTCTGCTTAACCCCTTGCTTTTTTCTGATTCAGCAGGTAAAATTACATCAAAGCAAATTGATACAAAATTGGTTGAGAGGTCATGATGCATACTACCATTTCAACTACCAACTCGCTTGAGTTCCTCAAGCTGCTTGCACACGATGTGCGCTGGAACATTCTTGCCTTACTCAGTAATAGTGACTATTGTGTACAAGACATCGCTCATCATCTTGCACAACCACAAAACCTTGTCTCCTATCACCTCAAACAGTTACGCAATCATCATATCGTGACAGAGCGGCGCAGTACTGCCGATAGTCGAGATATTTACTACAGTCTGGATTTTACTACGCTTCAGATGCTCTATGCCAGTACTGCCGACTCTCTCCATCCAGCATTAGGCCGGTTGGATAGCGCCGTTGAAGAGGCAATAGCACATCTCCCGGCGAAAAAGATACGGGTCCTTTTTCTCTGCTCGGAAAATAGTGCGCGTTCACAAATGGCAGAGGCGCTAATGCGCCACCTTAGCCACGGGAAAGTTGATGTAGTGAGTGCGGGTAGCCATCCTTCCTCCATTCATCCATATGCGATACGTGTCATGGCGGCAATAAACATTGATATCTCTGGGTATCGCTCAAAGCACTTTGATGAGTTTCTCAACCAGTCATTTGATTACATTATTACGCTGTGTGATCGGGTGCTGGAAGTCTGTCCAACATTTCCCGCTGATCCTGAACGAATTCATTGGAGTTTTCCCAATCCAGCCACTGTTGAGGGGACAGAGGAGGAACGCTATCGTGCATTTGAACAAACCAGTCTGCAACTAGCTCAGCGTATTCGACTATTGCTTACCCTAATCGAACGTCAGAAAGGCAACACCCAATGAAACAACGGGTCCTTTTTCTTTGTACGCACAATTCCGCCCGCTCACAAATGGCTGAAGGATTGCTTCGTTCTCTTGGCGGAGTGAGATTTGCAGCGTTTAGTGCTGGCACTGAGGCAACACACGTACGACCGCTAGCGATAAAGGCCATGGCTGAACTTGGCATAGATATCGCAGAACAAGAGTCAAAAACCCTCGACCGCTACCTCAACGAGCCATTTGACGAGGTCATAACCGTTTGTGATGCGGCGGCAGAAGCATGTCCTTTCTTTCCTGGGGCAGTACATCAACGGCACTGGTCACTCGAAGACCCCTCACAGGCAACAGGAAGTGAAGAGAACCAATTAGCTGTCTATCGGCGGGTACGCGATGCTCTTCAATCACGCATAGAGCAGGAGTTACTGGGCTAGCAGCACTAAAGAAAGCAAGTATTGAACGATTTCGTCAACACTATCAGCATCAATCCTGGTGAGAGGCTATTGCTCCCTTCATTAGAGGTATATAGGGATACAGAGCGGCTTGTTCAATGTTGAACGTTTATCAATCCTGGTTTATTAACAGTTCATAGGCAACAACCGTGACGAGTCCATAGATCAGGTGAGGGATGACATCAGAAGCCCAGCCAGCTACTCCCCACGTTCGTGGATCACTTACCTTCAATGCTACGAGCGGTGTGTCGCTGGCCGCCATCGCTGTCAACCCAACTATGGCGCTGGCAAGCGGTACGGATACATCGTCAAGTTGGGACCGTACCAGCCCATAAACTATTCCCATACCAAGCCCATTCACGTAGCCTAGTAAGGCACCCAATCCGCTTTCGCGATTCTGCGCCTCCTCGTCTTGAGACCCTTTCCCTTTAGAGGAAAGAGAAACACCTGCTTTATCCGCCAGGATGCCAACCATCTTGGATGGAGCACTACTCGATGGGCGTGCGCGGATCGCCATGTCCGCGTAGGTTGCTACATTGAGGGCGGCTGTGCCTACGGCTCCAGCAACAACACCAACCAGTGCCTCTCGGAACATTCTATTTCTCCTTATTTTGTATTTTCCGTAAACTGTCAAATGACAGAACACTATCATCACGCGATAGCATAGCTTTTTGTTTCGCTCATTATCTTAGACAATAGTTTATTATCTCTAATCATCTGTTTCAGTATGATAGAATGGTCAAAAAGATATCGCCCAAATTTTAACGATATGAAAAGTTCATCCATTGAAAAGAGGAAACAGCAGCTTGTCTTCACTAAATCCAAATCCAAATCCAACGATCACCTTGCTCATTTCGTGCCCGGATCAACCGGGCATTGTGGCAAGGGTCTCTGAATTTATCTTTGAGCATCATGGCAACATCTGCCAGTCTGATCAGCATTCGACCGATCTCCATCAGGGCACATTCTTTATGCGTATCAGTTTCGCGGAGGACAGCTTCACCCTATCACAAGCCGATCTTATCAGTGCTTTTACGCCCATTGCCACGACCTTCGATATGGATTGGAGCGTGCATTATTCCCGACAACGCAAACGGGCAGCCCTTTTTGTTTCAAAGCTCGACCATTGTCTGCGAGATCTGCTCTGGCGTTGGAGTAATGGTGAGTTGGATATGGATATCGCGTGTATTATCAGCAATCATCGCGACCTGGAAGCTGTTGCCCAAAGCTATGACATCCCTTATGCTTGCTTTCCTATTCACGCGGAAACTCGCCGCAAAGACCAGGAGCGCATCCTTGAGTATCTGATCGGCAAAGTAGATATGCTCATTCTTGCGCGCTATATGCAGATACTCGATCCATTGCTGGTGGATGCCTACCCACACCAGATTATCAATATCCACCACGGTTTCTTGCCGGCCTTCATCGGGGCCAATCCTTATCAACGTGCCTTTGAACGTGGCGTCAAGATTATTGGCGCCACCGCGCACTACGTCACAGCGTCCCTGGATGAGGGGCCGATTATCGCCCAGGATGTCATCCATTGTAACCACCGCGATAGCGCAGACGATTTGGTGCGCAAGGGTCGTGATGTGGAACGGCGCGTGTTGGCAGAAGCCGTGCGCTTACATATCGAGGATCGCGTGCTGGTCTCGCACAACAAGACTATCGTGTTTTAACGGACAGTGGTAGCACTTATTTGAATCAATCTTGGCTGAATATCCTCTACCGGCAAATCGAAGAGGCCGGATTGACCGTCGGAGCGGAAGAGTTGTTCAAAGTCGGCGGGCGAGAATGCTTTGCGCAGGCGGGCGGCGTAAGAAGTAACCAGCACCTGCAGGTAGTGGTTCACGTCGTAATCGCGCCGTTCAGCTATGTCGGCACGACGTGTCGAGGCCGATAGTATATCCCCTGTTGGCTTGACAGGCATAGTGAAGATGGCGTCTACTGGTAATTCATCCTCGCTATCGCCGCTCTCTTCTCCCCATTCGTGGGCTACAGAGGCTTCATCCGCTTCCTCTGGCAACCAGACGTATTTTTTGCCGCGCACACGATAGTAGCGCACGCGTTCGCCAGGGAACCAGCGCGTGCGACCAGCA
The DNA here is from genome assembly GCA_038209195.1 of Ktedonobacterales bacterium. GTDB lineage: Bacteria > Chloroflexota > Ktedonobacteria > Ktedonobacterales > Ktedonobacteraceae > JBBQXY01. The sequence continues at coordinate 21,696 of JBBQXY010000061.1, forward strand.
GCCAGCAGGGCCTCGTACTGCGGCTCGGGATGGGTGGCGCGTGAGGCCATATAGGCCTCTGGCGTTTTGGAGAGGCGCACACGCGCTCCCAGATCGGTGGCTGGTAGGGTGCGATTGCTCAAGGCCGCAACCGTCTCCAGATAACAGTTACGCAAAGCCGGAATATCATTGGTCATGGTGTAGAAGAGGGCTTGCCGTAGAAAACGCTCCCCGAATGGCTCGGCCCGACTGGAACGAAGCGCGACCCCACGCACAATCAAGCGCCCACTATAGGTCAAGAGGGCATAGTTTTTCACTTCGTGACTGAACATGGCGCGGTAGCGTCCCTCGTATTCGAGCCGAATACCTGCTGGTAACGATATGCCAATCTCGTCCACCAGGGTGCGTTCCTGCTCCTGCGTCCACCCCTCTGGCGCGGCAAAATACACGCCATCGGTATCGGCCTCCACAAGAGCCATACCACGCTGGCGTAACGCATCCAAGACCTGGTTCAACACCTCACGACCGCGGCGTGTCACCTCTCCGGCGGCAAAGTTATCGGCGAAGAGGGCCATGGAGCCAGCACCCATGTAGCCATAGGCCGCGTTAATGAGTATTTTCATAGCCGCCTGCGTAGCCTCGTGCGCGTTGGCCTCGATAGAGCCCGGAACTGCCGCCTTTGCCGCCGCTTTATGGGCAAGGCGCAAATCCGTCAGTTGGCTCAGTATACCAAGCAACGCCCCCAAGCGATCACACGCGGGGCCAATCTGGAATGTGCGCATCAACGAAGGATAGAGCGAGGCCACATCGGCCTTCACCACCTGTGCAGCGATGCCCTCGGCAAACAGGTGAACAGCCCCACCTTCGTGCAACCCTGCCCCACCATCCTGATTGGCGGATTTATGCGGCAGAGCTGCTCCGGCTCGCAGGTAAGCACGAACGAGCATGGGCTCAAGGATACCCATAGCTGGCCCTGCCGAGGCCAGTCGTTCGTAGCGGCGTGGTGCCATGCCAGCCAGCGCGAAGGGTGCGCCCAACAAGCGACGCGATAAGCCATCGACCTCTACTACATCGTCCTGGGCATAGCGGCGCACCAGTGCCGGGTCTGTGCGATAAGTCTCAAAGATGGTGGAACCTTCCAGATAAACGCGGTCGGGCGAGGCCATGCCAAAGTAACGCGCCACTTCTTTAAGACGATAACTGGGCATATCGCGAAAGACAAAATCGTGGCGGCGCACAGCATCCATCGTGTCGATCAACTCGCGCCCAGCCACACTAAAACGGACGCGCTTGCGCGCTTCTGGCCCAATCGCCAGCGTCTCTTCGCGCTTCTCTAGCAATGCAGGCCCGCCTTGCCGCCCCATGACTAACGAAACACCCAATGTCGCCGCACGCTGTTCCAGGAAAGAGAGGTCAAAGCCAAACAAGTTGTGATTCTCTATCACATCGGGGTCGCGTTCGCGAATGAAAGCGCAAAGATCATTGATCAGCCGGGCCTCGTCTTCAGGTTGGGGTGCTTCGAGTGCTGTTGCCAATCCATGATTATCGCGTAGTGCCACCATAAAGATACGTCCACGATGCGGATCAAGCGCTGTAGTCTCAAGGTCAAACTGCAAACGGTGCAAATCGTCATACACCATGCCACGAAAGTAGACCCTACCGGTGAGCATGAGATATTGTTCGACCGGGCCAACGCGGTAATAGTCATCGGATAGGTCATTGAGATTTGTGACCGAGCGGTTGAGCCGCCGTGTTGCCCCTGTCAACAGCATGCGCTCAAGAGCGCGTCCATCGCGAGCCGAAAGCACATACCGATACGAGTTCTCCGGGCCATCCAGTTCCCGATAGCTTACCAACGCGTTCTCCGCACCAGTGGCAGTAGCAGAGACGAGGGAATGTCCGATATGACTGAGGTCAGCCAGAGAGGTGGCAAAGAGCCAGGGGCGAAAATATTCGGTGGTGCAGAGAACGCGCCCTTGCTCCCGCCGCCACACGACGGCACGTCCCTCGCGATTCGCCCAGACAGAGACAATCCCCGTCGTGGGGTCCCAGCCGAAAAGATTTTCTGTGGTTTCACGTTCTTTTTGTGCTCTATGAGTTATTCCAGTATCGTCCTTCATAGCTACAGTATAACTGTTCAGGGATGAGAAGTGAGCTGTTATACCTCCAACCTCTCTAGCACAAAATCGACGAATTTGCGGATGTGGCTTTCCGTAGGCACGTAAATGCCGCCGGAGCGAAAGGCTCTTGACCTCATGCTTTGCTGGGTCAGTTCGCAGACCTCCCAATCCTGGCGATTGACGATATCAAAGAGTTCGACGGCATCCATGGGGTCGAAGCCCGGTTGCGCCATAGTGTGGGCATCGAACAACCAATCACAGGTGACAAGGGTACTGTCAGGGCCTTGTGGCAAAAGTGTGTGGATGACGACATGGTCATCGAGCAGGTTCAGCAGGATATTGGGGTTCAGTACAATCCCATAGTAGCGGCGCAATTCGCTGGCATGTAACCCCGGCAGAGGCGGACGACTCGCTTTCCCAGTTATCGTAAAAGCCTCAGCCGACTCGCTCAAGGTGGCTGCTTCACCATCGACATAATCGCCAATACCTGCGCGGAAGGCTGGCAACAATTGGCAGAATTCGGGGTGCATCGGAGAGCAGTGATAACACTCCATAAAGTTCTCAAGCAAGATTTTCCAGTTAGCATGCAATTCGTAGACAATGGTCTTGCTAACCTTCAGCTTGCCGACCTCATAGCGTCGAAAAGGTTCGTAACTGCCAAACCGTTCGATGATTGTCTCGTTCAGTTGGTCGGCGATTGGCGTGGGAAAATCGGCCAGATTGAGCCAGATCAGACCTTCCCAGACCTCTAATGCGACCGGCAAAAGACCACGCGTAGCGCGATCAAACTGCTCGTCGTTCAGTATATTCGGTGCGCCAATCAATTGCCCATCAAGCCCATACGTCCAGGCATGATATCGACATTGAATAGAGCCTTTGAGTTGCCCTGCCACTTCCGTACATAAACGTGCTCCTCGATGCCGACACACATTATAAAAAGCCCGCAGTTGATGATCACGACCATGTACTACGATGATACTTTCCTGTCCAAGCGTCACCAGTTGGTACGTGCCGGGGTCAGAGAGCGTTTCGACGCGACCCACGCAGACCCACATCTGGGAGAAGATGCGTTCCATCTCTTGCTCATAAATTGCCGCGTCATAGTAATAGCGACCAGGGAGTGTCGAGACAAAGGGGGTTTCGGAACGAGCCAGGGTTGTCATGTGTTGCACCTCAGAAGAGTAAATACATCAGCTTCGCACTGATTAGCCGTGGCTATGCGCTGATACAAACCTATCGCGGCATAACGGCCCTCAACGGTATAAAAGAAGGATGGTAGGAGATCATAGTGAGTAAGCAAATGCTCACCATACTCTATTGTCTCGATACAGTATACCCAAAAAAGGGAGTCTATACAAGGACACAGCAAACAACCGTAGGGGCCGATAATGAACTTTAAGAAAGTATCCAGGCTACCCGTAGGGCGCGATTTATCGCCGCCACCGCCGATTTATCGGCCCGTCCCAGTACCAGGATATCCAGATTATTTCGTTAATCTGCATTATCGCCGCCACCGCCGATTTATCGGCCCGTCCTCATCAATCACCCTGCAAGGATGCAGTCCCCGAGACACGCAGGTCAAAGCCGCGCTTGCGAAATTCCTCGACGAAGAGCGGACCAGGGACGGCCAGTTCAACGGGAACGCTCCCGCGTGGAGTCTGCTGGCGAGCGATGAAGCCAGCCATAATGGCGGCATGCCATCCTGTCGTGCGCTCCATAGCAGTGAAACCGGTAGCCTCATCGTAGCGGTCGAAGAGGTCGACCGTGACTTCTCGCTCCTGCCCATCTTTTAAGCCACGGACAATAATGCGAATGACGACCAGGTCATGTTCGTGCGGCTGCGCAAGAATCTGCGACTCAATCAGCGTATGCAGGATGTGGCGCGGAATGACGGCAACACCATCGACTTCAACCGGGTCAAGACTAAAGAGGCCAGCATCGTTAAACGCTTTCCATTGGGCGTAATGTCCGGGCCAGCGCAGCGTTTTATTTTGCAATGTGCGCAAGGTATCGGCGTAGGTCCAGGGCATGGTACTGGTACCACCAGCGGTAGTGAAGGCTTCCAGTTGACCAATGGGAGCAGGAAAGTCCAGCAGTTCGTACTCTTCAAAACAAGGCATTGTCAGTTGCTTACCATCACGCAAGAAGAGGGTAGTGCCAAAGTATTCGTTGGTCAACCCCTCGATATTGAAGGTCAGGATGTAATTCCAGGGGGCTCTGGGATGCAGAGGAATACCACCGTCATACATAATAATGTCACGCGGCTCGTCAAGCAATGTCATGGCGTAAGCACAGAGGGATGTCCCAAGACCCGGAACCTGTCCACAATCGGGTATCAATGTAACGCCAGCCGCCTTTGCCGCGGCGTCGAGTGCCAACTGCTCACGCACCTGGTCAGTGTTGCCGCCAAAATCACACATACTAACATGGGCACGAATAGCGGCATGGGCCAGTTGCAGATTGAAGAAGTACGGTACCCCAGAAATAAATACTTCAATGCCGAAAGTGGTGAGCAATTGCACTACCGCCTCTTCATTCTGCACCTCCACCTGCACAGGTTGCGCCACTAGTCGCCTGCTCAAGGCATTCACCCGCGCCGCCGCCCGTTCCGCCTGCGCTAACGACTGATCGGCCAGCAATACAAAATCGGCCTCGCCCAAACGTGCCAGATCATACGCGGCAGCAGTGCCTTGCCTACCAGCACCAAGAACAGCATAACGATAGCCCATGGTTGTCTCCGGCTCCTAAAATGTGTGTAGAGGCACGTCGGCCTCCCTCATACCCCGACAATACTGCTATTTTAGCATGTTCTTATGCCAAGGCATATTGCCAATGTGCCTACATTATGAGCAGGTTTTCATCCCGCAGAAGTTTCTTATATGCACTCAGGCACCGTACAAGCTGATTTCTTTCTGCCGAGCATAGCGCTGGATCTCATGCACATCCGTTATGCCTTTGACAATGGCTTCCTGAATCCATTCGTACATCTCGTATTTATTTTGATAGAGCCGATTACTGCAAAAGATGTTGCGATGAGCAAAAGGTGGTGGTGTCGTTCTCCTCGTGTGTTCTCGGATAGTTACATCGTCCGCACGTTGGGTATACCACCAGGGAGTACTGAGAATATAGAAGGAGTCGTATACCCACTCTGGGCAAGGTTGATGATGGAGACCACAAAGGTATTCAACAGAGGCGGCGCAAAAAGCTCCCCAACGCTGGATATATTCGGTTTCCTGCTTTGGCTTGACCAAAGGTTCTTTTACGAGGTTGGGTCGGATATGCTTTGCGTAGCCGTACCAGGCATTGGAAAAATCTCCTAGGGCTGTCCAGGGGTCTTCTCCCTGGCAAATCCGTTGGTAGGCGTACGTCATGGTATCGATCGTTGCGGGGAGCGATGGCGGTTCTTTGTGCCGATCAGCATAATCTTGTGCCATTATGCGCAGGGTTTCAAATTTCATGGTCATCGTGATCTCCCGAAAAGTTGGTTCAGAGCGTTTTCGATACTTTCGGCATTATTCTGTTGCCCACTTGGTAAGATGTACCGATCCAATAACTGTTGAGCTTGTTGACGTGTACGTATCTTTGTTTCCGATAGTAGTATAGCACAATCATCAAGGTCTTTTTGGCGTCCCGCGGTGATTTTGAGTGCAAGGATATACCCAGGGGCTGGGGCATAGACATGGAGTGGGCCAAATCGTTTCCACAGCTTGCCATCAGGCACGATCACTTCATCGTACATAAGCATCTGTGCAAGATAGTTCAACCAGTCAGCATCAAGGTCATATTTTTGTTTGATAACTTGGATGCTCTCACGTAGCGGAGTATAAGCTCGTTGCAGTCCATCTTCATCTTGGCCTAGCAGAAAGATTTGATTTAGCCTTTTCAGCGCCCAAAGAAACGTTGGGTGAAGGTGGCGATGAAGCTAATTTCGATAAAGAGACCCATAACTGCCTCAGTTGCAGCCAGAGCTGTGACGGGACTGCCTAGCGTAAATGGGCCGGGGAGGAAACCGCGACCGTGGAAAGAGGTGATGCTGAAGATCAAGGCTTCGGCTGAATTGAGATGCCCGATAGTGGCATAGCACAGGGCAAAAGCGGCAATCACCAGCAGGTAGATGATGGCGGTTCGTCCTGGTTTGTAGCCATAGCCAGCGATCGCATCAAGGAAGAATGAAAAGATCAAGGCGGCTAACTTGCGCAACCTGCTTCCGATTTCTCGCAGTTGCTGGCGCGCTCCCCCTTGTCCAGTACTTGGCTGATCGGCTTCTCCCCACAGCACCTGTCGCCACAGCACTTTGCGTTGCAGTACCTGTGCTCGATAAGCAAAGGGTATGCCCTCCTCGTTCATGCCCTGTGCTCGCATCACATTGGCCAGTTGTCGCGTAGCACGAACGGCTGCGCGATAATCTTCCAGTTGCTTGGCTCTTTGCTTGACGATGCCCTGGCTCGATCGTAATTGATTGGCCTTCACTTCGTCACCCAGGTGGGCAATCCGTGACCAGTCTACGAGGGCAAGATTGGCATTGCTCCAGGATACATCTGCCAAGACAGCGGTGCCAACCTTTTCATCGCTCAATGCAATCCCCTCAAGGTTGGATCCTCCATCAAAAAAGGCGTTGCGCAGATCAGCGCCCTGAAGATGGGCATTGGGAAGATAGGCACCCTCCAGTCGTGTTCCGCGCAAATTTGCTCGCTCCAAATGGACATCGCGCAGATACGTACTTCTGAGATCGGCGCGAAAAAGATTGGCTCGTTGCAGGAAAGTGCCACGCAGTGTCGCGCCAAAGAGGTGCGCACCCTCCAGAACAGCCCCTTCCAGATGTGCATTGCTCAGATCAGCACCTTCCAGATGCACTCCCGCCTTATCGCGCTGCTGAAGCGTTGTTCGTTGCCACTCGTCGCGTGTCAGTCCACCAGAGAATTGTGCTAGAGGTAAATCGCATAGATTCACCTGGCGCAGATCGGCGCCCCGCAAATCCAGCCCTTTGCGCTGACGCTGTTTCCGATCATCCCAATCCACTGGCCCCGTCCCATTATCATGTGTCACCAGGAGCCATTCGACATCAGCACGGCTGAGTTTGACGCCTTGAAAAGGGTAGATCTCCTTTTTTACATCCGGCACTTGTGTGCGATATGCAGCAAGAGTCTTTTGTCGTTCCAGGTCAATTTCGGGTTCCCTGCGCCAGAGATAGGAAACAGGCGGTGAAGGTGGCTGTAGCTGTAGCGGTACCACCTGCTCTTGTTCGTTCATAGCAGAATCCTCCTGGTTTCTTGCTTTGCTTTATATTATCTGGCAAGGATGGGAAGAGGATATGCCTCCACGATCCCGAGGTCTTTAAATTGCTCGCCATATTTGGGTGCAAGATGTTTTGGCTTTTGTAGCATCTCTAAAAGAATCCTCCTCTAGAACTTTAGCAAGTTCTCTCATTGTACTACATTTCAGTGAAGCCAAATTCAAGGAGTATAAATGGTCTGTAGGGGCCGGTTTACCGCGCCCCATAGGCATTAAGTTAAGCCAAAGATCGCAGTTTCCAGGGCGACCGCAAGGGTCGCCCCTACTATATACCATTGGCCTTTCTCTTTGCAAAGCGGCTCGCAGAGCCGCCTCGGGTATAGTAGGGGCGACCCTTGCGG
>JBBQXY010000062.1:0-29415 GCA_038209195.1 Ktedonobacterales bacterium
AACCTTGCCATCACCTTAATCCATCGCACTGGGTCCTCTCAGATTGCCGCTTCCCGACGACATTTCGCTTCTCATCCCTCTAAAGCTTTCGCTCTCCTTCTGCAAGGGAGGTTCACCCAGCAATAATTCACAGACCCTGACTTTTTATACGACTTTTGCGGTAAAAAGATAATGAACAGAAATATATTTCTGTTCATTATCTTTTTACCGCAAAAGTGATTGCCTACTAGTTATGCCTCTTCAACTGCGGGACCACTTGCCTCTTGCCCACTGGTGGGAGAAGATGCTTGCCCTGATTGTGGTGTAGAAGTGTAGATCATATCAGACAAATCTTTGCGTGTGCGCTCGATAATAGCGCGCAAACGTCCCAACTGCTCCGGGTCTTGGAAAGACATTTTACCTGCGATGGTAAGCAAGCGCATCACTTCGACTGCCTCACTTTTCAAGGCCTGCAATTCTGGCGAGAAACGCTGCCGACCAAAGCCGCGCTGCCGCATCCAGGGTGGGCCAGCGAACTCTTCATCATTTTTGTGGCGCTCAGCCAATAAGGCACGTCCAGTATCGGTGATACTATAGATTTTCTTGCCATCGACTTCTTGCACAGTCACAAAGCTGCGATCTTCCAGCATTTGTAACGTGGGGTAGATCGAACCGGCGCTGGGTGTATAGAAACCACCAGACTTCTCTTCTAACGCCTTCATCATCTCATAGCCATGCATAGGTCGCTCTTGCAGAAGCTCCAAGAGTGCAAACTTGATGTCGCCACGCCCGAAGAAACGGGAGCCTTCTCCTGGGCCGTGCGGACCACCAGGACCAAAAGGGCCACCATGTCCAAAGGGTCTCCCTGGGCCAAACGGGCCACGCCGCATAAAGAAACGCGGACCTGGGCCAAACGGGCCGCCATGTCCAAACTGTTCGTGCCGATGTTCGTGCTTATGTCCTCCATGCCCGTGCTGGTGGTGCCGGGGACCTTGCCAATCGCCTTCGCGCCTCAACCAAGGAGGCGTCCAACCTTCTTCATTAGAACCTGCATACTCATATGCGAAATGTTTACCAAACATTTTATTTTCCCTTCTCGCTATCGCTAGCGATATATCGTATTCCATGTATTAATAATAACGATATATCGCATTCTTGTCAAGTGTTTTGGCGACGAGTTTTCCAAAAGTCCAAAAAGTGCTCCTAAAAGTCCATTTTAGCTTGCATAGGATAATAGCTAATGATAGACTGTTGAAAGCAAAACACCTCTCAAACAAATGAATGGCTAAAAATGTTGGAAAAGGACGCGTAGTGTGAGGGACGAAACTGAAATCAAGCGAAAGAGAGCACCTATGTCAGAACCCTATCGAACAGGAGATAGATTTGCAGGAAGACGCGTAGTCACCATTGGCGGAGGTTCTGGAACATTTTCCATGCTTTCTCATATGAAAAAATACGGACTCAATATTAGTGCTGTTGTGACAATGTCGGATAGTGGTGGCAGTTCTCGTCGGCTCATGGACGAATTCCGCCGCCAGGTACCACTGGGCGATTTACGTCAATCGCTAGTGGCCTTAGCCCGTAATGGAGCACTGTGGCGCGAAATATTTATGCACCGTTTTGAACCTGCCGACGAAGACAGTGAACAGCAAGAGGAGCAGCAGCGCGGGGTGAGTGGTCACAGTCTGGGCAATCTGATTTTAAAAGGGTTACAGGACATCAATAACGGTGATTTGCTGCTTGCCATCGAGGATGCCCAGGAATTGCTCAATACGGCGGGGCGTGTATTGCCTGTCACATTGGCGCAAACATCTATTTGTGCTGATCTTGAAGACGGCACGACTATCTGTGGCGAAACGGAGATTGATACCAGGGGCATCAATAATATGGGGCAGCTTTCACCCATCAAGCAATTACGCCTCTTACCACCGGATGCCCCTGGTTGTGTGCCGGCCATTCGTGCCATTCGCCGCGCCGATACCATCGTTATTGGCCCCGGCGACCTCTATACCAGCCTCATCCCCAATCTCCTAGTACCTGACATAGCGAAAGCTGTACGCGAGTCAGACGCGGAAAAGGTCTATATTTGTAACTTGATGACCAAACACGGGGAGACAGATGGTTTTCAGGCATCAGATTTTGTCTCAGAAATTCACCGCTATCTGGGTGGACGCGTTGATCGAGTCATTGTCAATGATGGTCCCTTCCCACCTGATGTGGTGAAAATGTATGCTGAGCAAATAAGCGTGCCGGTGAAAGCAGATCACTCACGACTAACACATCTCACGCCAACTGTCACCACGGGGCATCTCAATCTGGAAGATGATAGACTTGCGCGTCACGACCCCGAACGGCTGGTACGAGCGATCTTCCCGGCAGATGATCTCTATCCTAACAAGTGAATGTAGCACAACAAATAAGCTGTATGGCTTCCTCTACGGTACGGACTTGTACAGGTGCCATGCAGCTCAAGGACACTTCTCTTCCTAGTGAAAAACGCGTGCAATCTCCTCGAATTCTTCGCGGGGAAACGCTCTCATTGTTTGTGTGCGGACACTCCCTTGGGCGATAGTTCCCAGTATCAGCCGGGCTGCAATCTGGTCGTCAGGTGCCTCGGTAATGACAATATAATCATACTGGCCCATTACCAGATAAAACCCTACAAGTCTGCCGCCAGCTTCTCGTGCCGCTACATCAAATGTTTGCAAACGTTCCGGAGCCATCTTGACTTCTTTGATACCTTGTTCAGTGAGATTGACCAGGCTAATGTAGGTTGGCATAGGTCTTTGTCTCTCCCTCTCAGTGGTAAACAACAAATCGAAGGGGTATGCTACTGCCATTATTGTACACGCGAATGCCAACTCATACAAGCTGAACGGTTTAATGGAATTTATTACATCTTCTTGGAAAACAGCCATCCTTCGCATACGCCGGTTAGGACTGCTACTAGGGAGTATAGCATTGCGTGTTGGGCGACGGTGCCACCGAACACGAGGATGCCGCTATTGAGCAAAAGATAAGCTAGAGCTGCCAGCAACGAGCCTATCAACGGACGAGCAAACCATGTGATAAGAACGAAACCAGGCACAGTAATCGCCTGTCGCCGTCCCAGGGTAATAATGCAACTGACACAGCCACCCAGCAGCCCATAGAGCAACATAAACCAGGGAATACCCAGCAGGGTAAAACTGGTAGTCAAATACGCGCTCGCAAAGCCTAATCCCTGCAAAACCGCCAGTACAAATACTGCCAATACCACGAGCAAGAGGTAAACGGCATAGAGTAATAACCCCAGTGTGTTTGTTGGGCGAGACAAGATTTCTCGTGCGGCAATTAATGGTAATTGCGTCACGGTATCATTTACCACGGTGGGCAAAGGTTCTGTATTCTGTTCAGGAGGTGTAGAGGGGATAGAGGGTATTAGGGAGATAGGGGGTGCGAGAGTCGGTATATGCCCTGTCTCCTGCTTCTCTTGCTCATCATCATCGGTAGAGGGAAGGGAGACTAACTCGGCTAATTCATCCAGGTAGCCACCAGGTAGTCTCTGGTTTCGCGCACTCGCGAGGAGACGTTCTACATAGGAAGGCTCTGGCACTTGCTTATTGCGCGGTAGCAAATGGAAGTGATTGCGGGCAGTAGCCGAGGCAATATAGGCAATACACTGAATATCTCGTGATCGATACGCTTCATGCACCACTACCTGTAAACGTTCAAACAATCCATTGGGTGGCATGGCCGAGTGAACCGCATCCAAGAGCGAAGGTTCTTCTTGCGCACGTTCAGCAAAGCGTTGTGGTACGCGATAGAGCACGCCCCACACCTCCGCACCGTGTTGACGGCTGGGCAATATGGTCGCCACCACCGCGCCAGAACGTGTATTGATTACATCAAATGTCAGTTCATACCCTTTTAACACCGCTGGCCCATATAATAAAGCAAATCCATCCAACCGTTCAGGGCTATTGAGAAAGGCTATATCCATCTCCACGCCATATTCAAAGAGCCAGATAAATTCGGTTGGTGCATCTTCAAGTGGAGCTACTTTTCCACTCAATGGTAGAGGTGTCGCCTCAATTACACTGGACGAGTCGTTCTCATTACCCGTGATCAAGCTCTCTTCTGGCAATGGTGGAGCTGATGGGGCTTCCACGGGAAAGGTGGAGTTCCCCGCTTGTCCCAGTGACTGCGGAGATTGAGGTATTGCAGTCGTCGTTGGTTTCAGTAGCCCAAATGAAAGCGGCCTAGGTGTGCTGGAACGTACTATGGGCACACCTGGCACGACCCACTGCTCGCCACCTTCCCCTTTGTCAAAAGGAACTCGCGCCACCATTTCATTTATTTCATCTTCTTGTGCATTAGCGTCTGTTAGCTCACTATCCAATACAACCGCCCTCCCATCCATCAGCAAAGCTTCAAAATCTTATAAGTGCTCCTACTATAAAAGGATAAGAAAAACATCGGCATTTCCCAAATGCATAGGACTAGTGGCTAGTGCTCTGTCCCACTTCATTCGACTTGCCGCCTTCGGCGGCAGGGGAGAGGGAGAGCTAGGGCGCAGCCCTAGAACCCAGTCAAGGGGCTGCGGCCCCTTGCATCCCTGTTTGTCACATGAAGTGGGACAGAGCACTAGTGCTCTGTCCCACTTCATTCGACTTGCCGCCTGCGGCGGCAGGGGAGAGGGAGAGCTAGGGCGCAGCCCTAGAACCCAGTCAAGGGGCGCGGCCCCTTGCATCTCCGCTCGTCACATGACGTGAAACAGTATACTAGTGTGAGAATGTCGTTAGAAGTGCAGGGTATGCGCGAGCCGCTGCACTTCTAACGGCCCCAGCACCCCTTGCTCGGTAATAATTTTTGTCAGCAGAGACGCAGGTGTGTGATCAAAATAAAAGTTACGCACTGTAACCCCTGGTATTGGCGGTGCCAACACCTCGTCAGCCTCCTTCTCCTCAAGCTGAGCCTCATCTCCCGACCAGTGGTGGGGAGAAATCTTCAACGTCTCACTCAGGACATAGAAGGCGACATGATGTCCCTGTGCCGCCCATGCCAATAAAGCCGTCCCAGCTTTATTCAAGACATCCCCATTCGCCAGGATCGTATCGGCCCCCACTACTACAGCAGAACAATGTGGCAGGAAGATATCCGCCTGGGCATCGGTAATCAATGTCACCGCCATCCCCTGCGCTACGAGCGTCTGTGCCATTGTGCGTCCCTCGTAGCGCGGACGACCTTCCAGCACAATCACCTGCTCCATTTCTGCCTTGCATGCCACTAACACATCCACTACTGTCCCCGATAGACTATGCGTCATGACTGTACCGCTCAGCAAAGGCCGCGCAAAAGCTGCAATGCGCTCTGTAGCCATATCGTACTCTTCTAGTAACTGCTGTGCCGTCTGCGCGATAGCAGGGACACCGCCAGGTACATTGAGAATACGCCACACTGCTCCCGCGAGCGCAGCCATAGCTGGACGCGCCCCCGCCAATTGCTGTCCCGCGAAACGCACCTGTTGCAGCGCCTCATCCGCTGTAACGCTGGTGTCACTAGCCAGGGTGTGCAAAAGGAGCATTGTCTCTCGCACGAGCCAGCGTGAACCATGCTCACGATCATTCACAATGCGCTCTACACGCTCTGCTACATTCTTCATGTGACAAGCTCCTTGCCTTTGCCAATACTTGGCTCTTTTCGTAAACCGCCAATTGGCCCTTGCACCAATCAGGTAGATTCGTTTACACTGTATTGGTATGAGCCAATCAGGAGGAATTATGCGACAATCTACAACACAACAACAGCCACTGCCTTTGTTCACAGCATCTATCTGCTCCCTCATCCAACTTGAAAGAAGCAGCAGTACCCCATTATACCAGCAGATTTGCGAGAAAATACGAGAAGCCATTTTCTCCGGCCAATTAGCGGAAGGTACCCGCCTCCCGACCGAACGTGCGCTTGCTACCGCTCTTGGCGTCAACCGCACCACCGTCATGAACGCCTACAACGAACTCGCCAGTGATGGTCTCGTCGAAGGACACGTTGGACGTGGCACCTTAGTGCGCCGTAGTCACTATAGCCTGGCAGACGACACGCTGGGTTCCGATGAACCTTCCTGGCTTTATGGTCTCCCCGTCGGTGAACGCGAAATGCTCGGCCCTGATGCACGCATCTTGAGCGAATTAACCGCCATGAATGACAGTATTATCTCGCTGGCTATTGGCACTCCTGCGATAAATCTATTACCTGCGACCATGTTGGCTGACATCTTTCATGAAAGTCTCCTCCGCTCGCGGAGCAGCGCGTTAGGCTACAGCTCTGTTGAAGGCTTGCTGACGCTGCGTCGTGGCATCGCCGCGCGCATGCGCACGCGGGGTGTGGCAGTCGATACACAGCATATACTCATCCTCTCCGGCTCGACACAGGGCATTGGTTTAATTGGTCGCCTCATGCTCAACCCTGGCGATGAAGTTGTGGTCGAGGTGCCCACCTACCTAGGTGCCATTAATAGTTTCCGCGCCCTCGGAGCGCGCGTTATTGGTGTGCCTATGGATAATGAGGGCATGCGCGTCGATTTATTGGAAACTGTCTTAGCGCGCCATCGCCCACGACTGATCTACACCCTGCCCACATTCCAGAATCCTACTGGTATCGTCATGTCGCCTGAACGCCGCCGTCGCCTGCTCCTGCTGGCTCGTCGCTACCAGATACCTATTCTGGAAGATGACCCCTATTCGGATATCTACTTCGATGGCAAACAACCGCAGCCGCTCAAAGCTTTGGATACCCATTCGCAGGTCATCTACCTCAGCACTTTCTCAAAAATCTTAGCGCCCGGTCTGCGCGTCGCCTGGTTGGCTGCACCAGAACCTATCATTGAACGACTCGCGCTGCACAAACAAATCTTCGACCTCAACACCAATGCCATTGGACAATGGGCCGTCTCTGAAATTATGCAAAGGAACTTACTCGAAGAGCACCTTGCCACCTTGCGCACGGAGTATCAATACAAACGCGATCTCATGCTGCATGCCATCCAAACGCATTGGCCCGAAGGTGTGCGCGTCAACACTCCCAATGGTGGCTTTCATCTCTGGAGCCGACTCAGCGGTGAACTGCGCACACGCGCCCTTCTACGCGAGGCCGGCAAAGAGCACGTTGCCTTCGTTACCGGTGAACCATTCCATGTCGATGGCGGCGGACAACAACAATTCCGCCTCAGCTTTGCCTATCCTGATGAACAACAGATCGAGGAAGGGGTGCGGCGCATAGGGAATGCTATGCGTCACCTCATTGCCCGCCGCCCGCAACGCGAGGAACAACTGCAAGCCCAGATCGAACACATCCCGATGGTGTGATTTCTGGTGAGCAGAAAAGGGTGAAGGTGCGGTTCTCATGGGTCAACCAGAAGACGAACAAAACGAAGATTGGGAAATAGATGCCAACGGCCTATGGATCGCCACGCGCTCATTTTTGATACGCCGAGGCTACTGTTGTGCCAATCAATGCCGTTACTGTCCCTACATCAACTGGCGAAATGTCCCCACCTGGCAACCTGGTCCCGCCGAGGCCGTACAATTTGCCGAAGTCTCGCCTAAAGTTTTGCAGGGTATCCGGCAACAACTCGCCTACCATCAGCAACAATTGCAAGGAGACAATGATGCCTGGAAAGCGCAGCACCAGTCATTGATCGAACACTACACGTTGTTGCTGGAACGCTGGGAAACCTAAATATCAGCCAATTGTTAACTAGTCAAACTCTCACCAGCTACCGATGGAGGCTCTTGCAGCGTATTCGCTCGCGAAGTACGGGCCGCGTAAATGAATAATGCCAACACAATCGCCAGTACCAACCCATTGCGTAGTAGGAAGACGAGGAAATACTTATCGATGGTATAATTATCAAACATGAAAGGGAAAATAACCGTCGTCAATGCTCCTACTGCGCCCCAACTCAGTACCCACTTCCAGTTATGCTTCCCCACGTAGGCCACCAGCGGCGTCACCCACATCAAATACTGGGGGCTAAAGACCTTACCAGTGATCATTATCACGAGCAACGTTAACAAACTCGCCATCGGCAAATCGATCTTACCACGCCACTGCAACCAGAATGTATACAACAATCCCACCAGTAACAGGAGCGTAGTCAGCAACGAAACCTTGCTAGCCAATGGACTGAGCATATTCAAAGACTGAAAGGTAAAAGCCTCTTGCGTTTTGTAGCCCACGAAATGGCCTAGCCAGAGTAGCGACGCCTGCAGCGACTCTATCTCCGTTGGCCTCTTCACGAAATAATTGAAAGGACTCAGCGTATCTGCGACATTCAGCAGCAGCGACACGAGCGTCACAAGCACGCCTAAGGCAACAAACACGGTCAAGGCCTGCCAGCGCCGCCACGAATTCCACCGCTCCTTTAACGTCATCTGCTGGGCTATAAGAAATGGCAGCACCAGCACTGCTGGATAAAACTTGAACAGCGTCGCCAGGGCTAGCAATACGAAGGCCCATGTCCACTTAGAGCGCCGGGCGAGTAGCACCGCCCCCAAGGTCAAACCCGCTGGAATAAGATCAAACCTACCCTCCGCTGTGGCCCAACTGCCAAGCACCAGGTAAAAAGCAAAGGCGATGGCGGCTCCCGTAGAACGGTAGCGCCTAAGGACTACATAGAGCACTCCTGCGAAAAGTGCCATCCACAAGGCAAAAACAATCTGATACCATTGTGCAGGAGCAATGAGCCCCAATGTAAAAGGTACAAGGGTAAGGATTGGATACTCAGGCGGCAAGACATGCAACGGCCCCGCCACGTCCTGTCCTTGCACCAGATGAATCAAGCTGACCGGTACGTGATTTTTGTACATGTATTGCACCAGGGTAGTCGTCGCATCGGTCGCAAGGAACGCACACTGATCCGTCGGCAGGGCTGTAAGCCCCGGTCGCCCCTGCCAGAAGACAGTAGCATAGCATTGGTAGCGCGTTACATCGTTGAAACGATTAGAAAACTGCGTCGATGTACCCCAAAACAATAGTACTCCCATCGCCACAATGACGAGGGCATCCAGCAGATATGCTACTACACGGATCTTCCTAGGTGTAGAGGATTCCTTAGTACTATGTTGTTCGGCTAGGTCGTTATTTTCATTCACATTATCTATTTTATGCATGCTATCTGTGCCTATTTGTTCCTGTTTGAGAAGATTTTCTTTGTGTTCAGAATGACATTAAGTATAATAGCACTTCTCGGCATCCGACAATAGGGGCATCAGAAAGGGGTACTTTTGGGGCTGATGTGTCTCATCATCGATACGCCTCGGCTTGCAAATTGAACAATTCGGCGTAGTGGCCATCGAGTTGTATGAGTTCCTCGTGCGAACCACATTCGATGATATTGCCATGTTCAATCACAAAAATGCGATCAGCGAGGCGAACCGTGCTGAAGCGATGGCTGATAAAGACGGTTGTCCTACCGCCAGTTAATGTACGGAAATGGGTGAACACCTCGTACTCGGCACGGGCATCAAGTGAGCTGGTAGGCTCATCCAAGACGAGAATACCCGCGTCACGAATGAAGGCACGGGCCAGAGCGATCTTCTGCCATTCCCCACCGCTCAACTGTGTTCCCTTATTAAACCAACGCCCCAGCATCGTATCATAGCCGTCTTCCAAACCCTCAATGACCTCATTCGCGCCACTCTTTTTAGCGGCACTACTGACAAGCTCCTGATTATCAATCTCGCTGACGCGTCCCACGCCGATATTCTCACGCGCACTGAGAAAGTACGTCACGTAATCCTGAAAAATGACGCCAATATGTCCGCGCAACTCTTGCAAATCGTATTCTTTAATATTGCGACCATCGATGAGGATTTCGCCTTCATCCGGGTCATACAAACGCGTCAGCAGTTTGACAATTGTCGTCTTCCCCGCCCCGTTACGGCCTACTACCGCGATGGCTTCACCGGCATGGATCGTAAAACTGACATTTTTCAGAGCCGCGTGAGTCTCAGCATCTTTGCCAGGATAGGTGAAACTGACATTACGAAACTCAATTTCCAGACCCTTGCTCCCAGTGACCTTCGCCAAAGGTTGGGGTTCCGGCGGTGAAACTATCTCAGGTTTATATTCCAGGAACTCAAAAAGTGTGTTGACATACAGATTGTTCTCATAGGTAGAAGAAATACCGCTCAATAGGCCCTGAAAGCTCTGCCCTGCCTGTACTGCCGCCTGAGTATAGCGCGATAGGCTACCCAACGAGATACGACCTAGGCTCAACACTACTTGCAAAGCCACATAGAGATAGATCGCGCTATTTGCTACCCCTGTCAAGGCCGACCAGAGGAAGTTGATCAGATAGCGGCGCACAATAATTTCCTTGTCCTCTTCATAGAGCTTATTCGCGAGCTGTTTGAACTGTGTGACGAAGAAATTGCCCAATGTAAAGAGCTTGATCTCCTTATTATAGGTGTCAACAGTCATCAAGCGGTTGAAGTAATCCATTACGCGGCGTTCAGGCGATTGCCAGCGTTTGCGCTGAAATCCTCTCCAACCATAATGAATACTGGAGAAGAAGGCGGGAATGGGGATAATCAGCGCGACGAGAGCCAACCACCACGACAATTGCAGTAGCAAAAAGATCATGGAGAGCATCGTCACAGTGGTTTGAAACAGCGAAAAAGTCTGTGAAATCATAGAAACTGGCTGATACGTGGATTGATCAGCCGCTTGGCGCATCTTATCGTAGAATTCTGGATTCTCAAAAAAGGCCAAGTCTAGCGTATCGGCCTTTTCCAGGATCAGAAGTTGTACACGATTTGACACCTTCTCTTGCAAAAGCTGCTGTATAATATTGCTCAGCGTGCTCAACAGATTGCCGATCAGCACGATTGCAAGTTGCAAGCCCACCGGAAACCAGATAGGGCTCGTGCTATGAATGCGAATGCCAGTGACAACGCTATCGATGACCAGGCCGGTAATCCAGACGCTCAGCGCGGGCGTGAATCCTTGCAATAAACTGAGGATGCCCATACCTATGGTCAACAACGCGCTGGTAGACCAGACCAGGCGCAGAACACGCGGCAAACTGGTAAACGCCCCCACTACTTGCTTCATGCTCAGTCGTTCCTCTGATCCACGCCTTCCCTTCCCACTAGCACCAGGATGAATACGTATCTCTTCTCTCATAAAATCTCCTTGATATTACCCCCACGAAACCTCGTTCACCGCCAAAGCTTCTCTATACAATTGCTCAAGTATACACCTGACAAAGAGCCAGCACACCATGCTTTTGGCTAGGTTAGCAACAGGTAATTCTGACAGGACATTCTATTTGACGCGTTCCTGCAAAACTGCTATAGTCTAGAAGCTACAGCGACCGCGAGTGGTCACATTCTGGTAGAAGGTTGTAAGGATTTTTTCACATGCGTATTGCGCTTGACTATACGGCTGGCATCAGGCAGGGAGCAGGCGTTGGGCAGTATGTGCGCAGTCTGGTGGAGGCCATGCTCGCGAAGGATAGGCTCAACCAGTATTCATTGATTGCGAGCGGACGCCCCACGACAGCGTATCCATTCCCTAGGGCCAGCAACGTCCAGAGCCGCAGCATCGGCATCCCCGATCGCTACCTCAACATCCTCTGGTATCGCTGGCGCGTCCCCCTCTACGCCAACTATTTCACTGGTCCTGCCGACATCTATCATGGTCTGGACTTCGCGTTGCCACCTATCGCAGGGAAAACGCGCAAGGTTGTCACCGTCTATGACCTGGCCTTTGTGGAGCATCCAGAGGCAGCCGTGCCGTCATTAGTGGCCTACCTCAACAAAGTCGTACCAGTATCTGTAGCCGACGCCGACGTGGTAGCCGCTATCTCTTATGCCACAAGGCAGACGCTGATCGAACACTATAAAACGCCGCCAGAGAAAATCACCGTCATACCCTGCGGTGTCGCGCCCCATTATCAACGAGTCACCGACGCGGAGCTTTTAGAGGCCACGCGCAAAAAATTTGCCTTGCAACATCCCTTTGTGCTTAGCGTCGGCACCCTCGAACCGCGCAAAAACCACAAAGGTCTCATTCAGGCTTTCTACGAAGCACAACAGAGCAAAGGTGGCCCTGCTATGCTTGCCATTGCCGGGGGTAAAGGATGGCTCTATGAAGAAACGCAGCAACTGGTCTCGAAGCTCAAGCTAGAGGACAAAGTCCATTTCTTGGGTCGCGTTAGCGAACAAGAACTGCTCACGCTTTACAGTCTGGCCGATGTTTTCGCCTTCCCATCCTTCTTTGAAGGTTTCGGCATTCCACCCTTGGAGGCCATGGCCTGTGGCGCACCCGTCATCACCTCAAATACATCGTCACTACCGGAGGTCGCGGGCGATGCAGCACTTTTAGTGGACCCATACGATCCGCATAGCATCGCCGAGGCCATGCTCCGTATCCTGCAAGACGCGCCATTGCGTGCTGAGCTACAACGACAAGGCTACCTACAGGCACAGCGCTATACCTGGTCAAAGGCAGCCGAAAAGATGCTTTCCGTCTACCAACAGGTATGCGATGGCGTCACCAACTTTTCAGAGGATAAAGATACATGCCCAACGCACTAATTACTGGTATTACCGGTCAGGATGGCAGCTACCTCGCTGAGTTCTTATTAAACAAAGGCTATCGTGTCTATGGTATGGTACGACGCACCAGTACCTTTAATGATGAGCGCATCCGCCACCTGCTTGGTCGCATCGAAATCATCGATGCCGATCTGCTTGACCAACTCTCGCTCATCCAGGCTCTGCGCCAATCACAGGCTAGCGAAGTCTACAACCTCGCCGCCATGTCATTTGTGGCCACCTCTTTCCAACAACCCGTCGCCACGGGTGAATACACCGCCCTCAGCGTGGCCCGCATGCTCGAAGCCGTACACCTCGCCGACTGGCCCATCCGCTTCTATCAGGCATCAACTTCGGAAATGTTCGGCAAGGTTCAAAGCACGCCGCAGAACGAACAAACTCCCTTTTACCCACGCAGCCCTTATGGTGTCGCCAAGCTCTACGGACACTGGATAACCGTCAACTTTCGTGAAAGTTACAACCTTTTTGCTTGCTCAGGCATTCTGTTCAACCACGAATCTCCGCGTAGAGGCTACGAATTCGTGACTCGAAAAATTTCTCGGGCCGTTGCGCGTATTAAACTGGGGCAGCAGGACAAACTGGTCCTCGGGAACCTCGACGCCAAACGCGATTGGGGCTTCGCTGGCGATTACGTAGAGGCTATGTGGCTCATGCTGCAACAAGACACCCCTGAAGACTACGTCATTGCTACTGGCACCACCCACAGCGTTCGTGACTTCGTCATTGCCGCTTTTGCCAGCGCGGGCATTAACGACTGGGAACGCTACATTGAAACGGACCCGCGTTTCTTGCGCCCTGCTGAAGTCGATTATTTGATTGGCGATGCCTCCAAAGCCCACCAACAACTCGGCTGGCGTCCCCGAGTCAGCTTCGATGAACTCGTCCGCATGATGGTCGAACATGACCTGCAATTGGTCAACGATGGCAAAAGAGTTTAAAAAGGAAACAAACGCCCATGACAACACCATCACGCATCCTCATCACCGGATGTACTGGCTTTGTGGGCCATTATCTGGTAGAGCAATGCCATATCCGCTATCCTCACGCCACTCTCTTTGGGCTATCAGGCCATCCCATCCCTCAAATCGATGCAACCATCCTGCACGACATCCACATTACCGTGACTGATATTACCCAACAAGAGGCGGTCCGTTTACTGATAGCACAAGTACAGCCAGACCTCATCTTCCACCTGGCGGCACAATCCTCCGTCGCGGCCTCCTGGCAAGACCCATTGGAAACGCTCAAGATCAACGCAGGTGGAACGATTCATCTCCTTGAAGCCTTACGTTCCCTTTCCCTCACGCCTCGTATCCTACTTATCGGCTCTGGCGAGCAATACGGCATGGTACGACCAGAAGATAACCCCATCAGTGAAGAATGTCCATTCCGACCCGCCAACCCCTATGCCATCTCCAAAGTGACGCAAGACCTCTTTGGCTACCAATATTTTATGGCCTACCAACTGCCTATTATGCGCACCCGTTCATTTAACCACTTCGGGCCGCGTCAGGCAGCAGGATTTGTGATAGCAAATTTCGCCCGTCAAATAGCCCTCATTGAGGCCGATCAGGCCGAACCCGTTGTATCGGTCGGCAATCTCGCGGCACGACGTGACTTCTTGCCGGTAGAAGATGTCATCGCAGCTTATCTAGCTATTGCCGAGCAAGGACAGCCTGGAGAAGCTTACAATATAGGTTCAGGGCAAGCACGCTCCATCCGCTCCATCCTCGACCTTTTGCTCTCTTTCGCCAAAAAACCCATTCAGGTGCTCGAAGACCCGGCACGCTTCAGACCAGTTGATGTCCCACTATTAGAGGCCAACATCACGCGCATACGAACCCACACATCCTGGCAGCCCACTGTGCCGTTTGAGCTTGCGTTACAACGCACCCTTGACTATTGGCGTGCAACTCTAGCTTCCGCGAACATAACAAAAGGGATGTAGAGCTAAAAGTTCTACACCCCTTTGATGGCTTTAGTTTTTTGCTTGCGCTATTTCCACACGAAAGTGACGCCTGGACCTGGTCGGAAATCCCAGTAGCTGACAGTTGCCCATCCACCACCGTTAGCATACCAGTTCATATTGCTCGTATGAACGGAGCCGTCGCTGTTGATGCCAATCACCACGGCAACGTGTCCATAACCTCCTGCCCCCTCGACGCCGCCTTGCAAGACAATAATTGATGGGACATGCGGAGTGGAAGAAACAGTCCAGCCATAATTGGAGGCACCGCTTGCCCACTGCCATGCATTGCCGCTCCAAGGTGCCCAGAAGCCGGTCATTTGATGGTAAAGATAATCGGCCCAGTAGGTGCATTGTCCATAAGTAAAACCGTCATAGCTGCCCGATCCAGGAGGGGCCGTTGGTAATCCCGCGTAGGTCGTGGTGTTGCCTGACTCATAGCCGTCTTGCGTCACCGCTGTGACCGTCGCGGCCTGCTGCGCCAGCAAACTAAGGTTGCTATTCCCACCCGAAGCAAAATTTAAAATAGGTTGGAAAGGATTAAAACCTGCCTCGCCATTGCTACCAGCAGGTACAACTGCCATTAAGGTACCCACCGCAATCATGATTAGTACTATCGTTGCCGACAAATGCATCACCCAGCGGCGTCCCTGGGGTGGGCGCATCGTCCCTCTGCTCACCTTACCAGTACGCGGAATCACCACTGGCTGACGTAGCGAAGTCGTGGTATTTCTCGCGAGAAATAATGCGTCAGTTTTGGTTTCTAGCAGTGCAAGGTCACGCGTTACAGCAGGTGTTGGTGTGTCTTTGGACAGTGGTTGAGTCGGACGGCTAACGCCAACACCCGCACCAGCCAGAAAAGGCGCATATGAGGTTTGCGGTGCCAAGGGAGACGTTATCATTGGTTGGGGAACTGCGTTGGGAAAAGATATCTGCTCTACTGGCGAGAGTTGGCTGATCAGTCCTGACGTTTGTAATGGCCCACTGGAATACCTTTGCCCATTATTTTCGCTATTCTGACGATCTTCAACAGACGACATACATGTTTCCTCAATCCTTTAAGGTTTAACTATCCCAACATAACAGCATTGCCACTCTATACGTTATTAGGAACTGTACCCGCTCTACAGGGTTTGGTCAAGCGACTAAACCTGATGTAGGACTAAGGTACCGCTTAGGCTGCCTCTTAAGAAGAAAACGCGTGTGATACAGCAAAGTCGCTGATATCACACGCGTGTATTTTGCAATATTTTTTTGTAGAGTTCTAGTGATCTTGATTTGAAATGCCGCCTTCGGCGGCAGGGGAGGGAAAGAGAACTAGGGCGCAGCCCTAGAACCCAGTCAAGGGGCGCGGCCCCTTGCATCCCCACTTACTATATATGAAGATATACAGAACACTACAGGGAGGTTTTGTTAAAGAGTAGTGCGTAGTTCGAGCAGGCCGGGGTTGCCAATCTGCTCCTCTTTGAACATGTTGCGCACAATCACTGCCCAATGCTGCACATTCCCCTCATTATCCTTAGTGCCAACGCCCAACCAGTGCTGCAAGAAATTGCCTTGCTCCTCGTCTTTTGTCGTCGGCAAACTCGTCGCACTGACCACAGCTAATGGTACCCGCAGCGTATTTTGCTCACAAAAATCTAAACTAAAGCGTTTGACTTGCCCTCCACCGACGACACGAGCCAGTGCATCTGGTAGACACACATGCGCCAACAATCCCGGTTCATACTGCGGCACACTGATAACCAGATCAAGGGCATCACCCACAGTAAAACTTTGCTGTACGTGACCGTCCTTTTCTAAGCGCACTGTTACTGGCAACTCCCGTTTGAAAGCACTCCAATCCTCAATTACTTCCGAAGTCACCTGTGCGGCAATCACCCCTTCAATACAGCGCAATAGTTCCACCTTACCATCGTAGACCAGGGCATCAGCCAGCGACAGCTCTTGCCCATTCAACAACACGCGCCCCATCCCTGCCGTCGAAACCACGCCGGACTCGCGCAGAGCAAGCAGCAATGCCAGACAAGCCGCCGTATCAACCGTACTATACAGTCGCCCCTCTTCATTGAACTGGCTCGTCAAGTAATTCGTCGCGGCAATAGCCACCCGTAGATCACGCTGTTCTTTCGTTGCCAGGAGAACCGCCGCCGCGTACGCAGTCTCTGTGCGTGTAGCCACTGCCTTGCCACAGTACATGTAAGCATCTTCGTGGTTAGCTATCTCAACATATACCGCGCCATTATCGTGCTCGATCAGACGTGAGCGCACAAAGGACGCCGCCTGCCTTTTGTCTGCTTCTCCAGCACCATTAAGCATCATTTGGTAAGCCGACTGGTAGTCCTTGCTCTCCTTTGGAGGATAGGCGATTTTGTAGTATCGTGCCGCGTCCTGCGCCATCGCCCGTACATCAGTGAGCATTTCATGCAAAACCTTGGACTGTCTCCCCACGCGCTCAGCACTCGGCAGCATCAGCAGGTTTTTTGTAGCCATGGGCGCATAGTGGGTATCCGGTTGGCGCGAACCACCTTCGCTAGGTGGATACATACAAAATCCGCTCTTGGGCAGGTACATACTTTTGAGACGCTGATACCAGACTGGAATTGCCGCCTCATACTCAGCAGCTAGTTTCGCGTTATCCTGATTGGTAATATAGCCAGTCACCATCGAAAGTAGCTTGGTCGAAGTCTGCTCGATACAGCCAAAGGGATACATGGCAGCACTTTCCACAAAAACCTGGAATGGCTTCTCCAAGCCTGGCATCGGCAGAATCTCCAGGCGGCGTGGTTCCCCCAAACGCAACTCCTCGCCGGGCGTGAGCAGGTGCAGACGGCGCACAATATGCCGCATCTTCCCCGGCTCTGTGACATAGCGTTCACTCACATCGATGCCCCCTTTACGGGCATCACGTACAGAGGCAGTAATAGCTCCCGGTCGCACAGGGAAACGCAGCACCGAGCCAGAGGGTATCGGCAACCCTGGCGTCACGGCCTCACCATTGGCATAAAAAAGTGGTAGGACCTCTCCATCGTGCCGCACCTCCACCATCGCTCCACCCGACGCCGCTCCCACATCGAGCCGTCCCATCACGGGATCACCTGGAAACACAAAAGGCGACACCGTTAACTCGCCATAGACAGGCTGCACGGTATTCACCGTTGTCTCCACACGTTGCCAATCCAGCGTCTCCGCTGAAAGGGCAAAAGCCTCGATACTATAGCGCGTCATACTGTCGCCCAACTTCACCTCGATGTTTGCCTCACCTTGCACCATGACGAGCGTGTTGGTGATAATCTCAGGGAACTGCAAACGTACTTTTGCTAATGTCGGTGCTACTGGCAGGGGAGTTGTCGCTGCTGCTTTTTGCGCTACAGAGGATGCCATCTGTGAAGCTCCATGTGATGCCCCGTATGTAGGTGTATTCTCGGAAAGCGACACATGCACTGACCATGGTGCCGAAGGCTGCGCCAATGGTGCCACGGTCGGTGCTATCCCACCACTGGGCGGTTGCGACACAGCAAATGCGGCCATGACTCGCGGTGCGGCAAAGCCCCGTCCCATCGGCATATATGAGCGATTGCGCACAAGGTGCGCCAGTTGCCGTTCGATCGTGCCTGTCCCACTCAGCTTGCTCCACTGCTGCAAATTCCGCTTCATGCAGGCCGCAAATTCGACCTGTGGATCACTGGTCACAAGCAAACGTTGATCTTTCACGATTAGTTGGACAGGTACCACGCGATTTTGCAGATTTGTTTTCAGCGACACGGTAATGTGCGCACCGGGTTTGGCTTCCTTTGGGGCTTCGCACTGCAATTGCAGCTCAGGTGGACGCACAATGGTTGTCCAACCCTCCCAAGCAGCACCATCAATTAACGCCCCCAAAAGCACTATCCCATAGGGCGCGGGAATTGGCATGCGCACACGCTGCTCCGCCTTCACGTTCTCAAACAGCTTCTCCTCAAAAGTATTACGGGCAGAGTCAACCACCACCACACGCAGCAGTTCAGCAGTAACACGGGGCGTAATCTCTACCTCGTTCCCAATCACGCGCTGCACTAAAAACGGCTCGGTATTGGCACCACCACGGGCAATATACATGCCGCGACAGGCGTTGGATTGTGGCAGAGGCAGCAAGCTCAGCATACGTATCTCACCTAGTTCACTGATCGTCATCGCCTCACGCCGCTCTTGCTCCGAGCCTTTTAAGGCCACCGTCGCGCTACGTTCTCCTGCAAAAACATTCAGCGTGAAGGGTCCATGGCCAGAGAGTTTGATCGCCCCACGACATTGTCCCTCGCGGTTGCAATGCAGTGGTGTCCGTTTGCCGATGCGCTGGCCTCGTTCCTGCAACTCCACCTCTATTGGTCCGCTATAGGGCTGACCAAAAGCAGTTACGGTGAGCACGTAGCGTAAGGTCTCCCCACTCAATTGCTGCTCAGTCAACTCAGCATTCAGAGGAGCCAACCGATATTCAGCCACCTCAAAGCGACAAACAGCAGTTTCTAACCCTTCCGCCCCCGCTAAGCTTGCCTCATACTCTCCCTCTGGCAAGCCTTGGAGCGACCAGAGCTTCAAGCCAAAGTCGTCCAACACAAGAGGATAATCCGCGTAAGGATTGCCACTCAGGCGCAATGCAAGGCGCAGTTCTGCTCCAGGATGCTGTGGTGCAGCCACGAGCAGTCGCACAGTATCGCTTTTAGCACGATAGAGAGCCTTATCGCAGGTTAGGGAAACCAGATGAGTTGTTGGTAAAGGGGTGGCAGAGATGTGGGACGCGGGTAGTGTAATCGCTTCTTTCCCCCGAAAGATAATAGTAGAACGAGCATACGTCCCCGTAACACTGGAAAGCTCCAGCAAACGAGCCATTCCTGAACGATTCAGCCATTCCGCTTTAAGAAACACAAACCAGTTGCCTAGCAAAACAGCATCGCCCAATTGTTCTGCCAGCGAGAAGTCCGTGATACTAATATGTGGATCATAATCCGTTACCAGATTTTGCGTTGTCATGCTATTTCTCTTTCTATCACTAATACATTGTTGATTTCGTATTACACTACTGCTTATTGCTGAGAGGTTTCATTTGTGTTCATAAGTATATCGAATACTTTATGAAAACACAATGAAGGATATTCTCACCCAGAAAGTGGGGCCGGACGCCCACAAGGGGCAATACATTTCAAATAAGGTGGAACGGCGTGCGAAGCGTGTGTAGGGACAAGGGGACGAGGGGATGTGGACGCGGGGGCCTTGTGCTTGTCCTGGTGGGGGTTCGATCCTTCCCACCGGACGAGGACAAGCACAAGGCCCCCCATCGACCGCCTCATCCGCCCCTTGTCCCTACACACCACTCCCAGCTTATTTGAAATGTATTGCCCACAAGGGGCAATACATTTCAAATAAGCATAACTCATCAGTTTATCGAAAAGAAGAAAGGGTAAAACGGGATTGAGATGCAGTATATTTTGTCTTTGTCAGTCAAAGTATGCAGACATCTGATGGAATACGGGCATTTCAAGCGTATTCTCCCGTGTTTACTGATCCTATTGTTGAGCTATTATCCTTATTTAAGCGGTATTGTCCACAAGGGGCGTCCCTACATGTCAGGATTCCCCCACCCGTCACATGAAGATTGACAATCCCCCACACTTCTAACAGCACTGGAAGGGAAATCATCAACACGGAAGTATGGAACGTGTATAATAAAATAAAACAATCTCTCACATGCCCTAAAGGAGAATTCGCTGTGAAAAGGCCCAAAACGACCTTTCGAGCTATGATACCCACCTTGATCACCCTTTTATTTCTCGTGTCCGCGTGCAGTTCCAGCGGGGCCAATCCTCCATCTACCCTTACGCCCATCTTGAGAGCTACGCAAGCTCACCCCGCCAGCACTACGACCGCGGACGTCTGTCCAACTTCAATCGGCAATCGTAATTGCGTTACGCCGCGCATTCTGCGACTCGCCTACGGTGTCCAAGCGCTGACCGACGAGGGGTACACCGGCAAGGGACAGACCATTATTGATATCGTCTCTTATGGTAGTCCGACTTTGCAAATAGATATGGATGTCTTCGATCAGCAATTCCACTTACCACCGATCACCATTCAGGTCATCGCCCCCCTGGGAACGGCACCAAAAGACCCTAAAAATAAAGATATGCCTGGCTGGGCCATCGAAACCGAGCTTGATGTAGAAATCATGCATGCCATCGCTCCCGACGCACATATTATCGTTATGACCAGTCCCGTCGATGAGACGGAAGGGACTATTGGTCTGCCCGAATTCTTGCAGCTAGAACAGTACGCCGTCGCACACCATCTGGGGCAAATCTTTTCTCAGAGCTATGTAGCCTCCGAGGTTACCCTGGCGGATAGTGCGGGGAAGCAACTGGTACAAAAATACACTGATTTTTATAAGCAGATTACTACACAACAGGGCTATACCATCGTCAATGGTTCAGGCGACCATGGTGCGACCGATTGGACTAATATTGCCCTCACGCGACTCTCGCCTAAAGCTATTGTAAACTTCCCCGCCGATGAACCATGGGTCACTGCTGTCGGTGGCACCAGCTTGCTCCATACCAACAACACTTTTACAGAAAACGCATGGTCAGGGAGCGGCGGAGGAACCAGTAGCTTTTTCACCGAGCCAGATTTTCAAAAAAGCTTGCCCACCTCCATGCAATCTTTGCTCAATGGGCGGCGGGGCATACCCGATATCGCTGGCGATGCCAATCCCAATACAACTATGGTAGACTATATCGATGGACAATGGACGGAGGTCGGGGGAACAAGTGCCAGTACACCTTTAATGGCGGGTATCATCGCTATCGCCAATCAGATGGCGGGCCATCCACTTGGCTTCATCAACCCTGGCATCTATAAATTGGCTGCTACTCAGAACACGGCGCAAGCGTACCGGGATATTATCAATGGCAGTAACGCCTTTGCGCAAGGGAACATCCACATAGCGGGATTCAGAGCCCAAGCTGGTTGGGATGCTGTTACTGGCTGGGGCTCGCCACAAGCCAGCCAGTTTATTCCCGCGTTGATTGCAGCACTGAAATAGGAGTTTCATCATTTTATGAACAAACAAATATGGCACCAGGTAGGTGCATTCTGTGTTGTCATGCTTTTCCTCACAGCTTGTAGCTCCGTAGCGGGAGGTATTGGCAGTGGCGGGACAACTGTTACGCCCGTGCCAACAATCGCAGCGCACCCTTCCTCAACCGCAACTCATACTATCATACCTCCAATAGATACCTGCCCACGCCAGATAGGCTTTCTCCCGGCTCAGACACATTGCTATACGCCCCACCAATTTCAGGTAGCCTATGGCGTTGAAGCGCTGCTGAACCAGGGTTTCACGGGTAGGGGACAAACGGTGGTGGATATCGTCTCTTTTGGCAGTCCTACACTGCAACAAGATATGGATGTCTTTGACCAGCAATTCCATCTCCCGTCTATCTCTCTGCAAATTATCTCTCCCTTAGGCACCAAACCTTTTAACCATAGCAGCAAAGACATGCAAGGTTGGGCTGATGAGACAACAATAGATGTGCAGATCATTCATGCCATCGCACCTGATGCAGGGATCGTCGTCCTGACTAGCCCTGTCTCAGAGACTGAAGGTACCATCGGCTTGCCCGAATTTCTCCAATTAGAGCAATATGCCGTCGCTCACCACCTTGGCAGCATCATTTCGCAAAGCTGGGGTGCCTCCGAAGCCACGTTGAAAGACGCGGCAGGGCAGCAAGAAATACATCAATGGGACACCTTTTTCCAAAGTGCTACCACCCAGCAAGGCATGACCTTCTTAACCGCTTCTGGCGATAATGGTCCCACTGATTACAGCGATTTGCAGGCCACGAAAATCTCAAGCACGCCTACGACGATCTTCCCCGCCGACGACCCCTGGGTGACGAGCGTTGGTGGCACCCACCTGGTTATGTCCGGCACAACGTCACAAGAAAGTGTCTGGAACAGTAGTTTGGGCGCAAGTGGTGGCGGCTTCAGCGCATTCTTCCCCACACCATCCTATCAAAAAACGCTGCTGTCTTCAGTGCAGAACCAGTTGCAAAATCGCCGTGGTATCCCTGATGTGGCTGGCGATGCCGATCCACTGACGGGTCTGGTCTTTTACGAGAATGGGCAATGGAATCTCGCGGGTGGCACCAGTGCGAGCGCGCCACTATGGGCAGGTTTGATGGCTATCGCCGATCAGATGGCGGGACATCCCCTCGGTTTTATCAATACCGCCCTGTACAAATTGGCGGCATCAGGGAGCTACGCACAGGATTTCCACGATATCATTCTGGGCAACAATACCTACAACAATAAAGGAGTATACGTCCCTGGCTATGCAGCCACGCCGGGATGGGACCCTACTACCGGCCTGGGCACTCCTAACGCCGCACATCTGTTGCCAGATTTAATCACAGCCATGAAACAAGCGTAGGGGCCGATTTATCGCCGCCACTGCCGATTTATCGGCGCGAATCCAACGTGGACACGCGCCGATAAATCGGCAGTGGCGGCGATAAATCGCGCCCTACGGTTGGTTGCTACGGCTTTATAGCAATCCTTTGCTGACACATAGCTCAGCGTTGAGAATTGACCCGCCGGCCGCACCGCGAATGGTATTGTGGCCTAGCAAAGCAAATTTATAGCTGAAGAGTGGGCAGGGGCGCAACCTTCCGATAGTTACCGTCATGCCCTTGCCCGCGTCTCGATCGCGCAAGGTCTGTGGTCGATCTGGTTCGCTGCGGTAGAGCAAGGCTCGTTCTGGTGCGCTAGGCAGTCGCAGTTGTTGCGGCTCCGGCACAAAGCTCGCCCACGCTGAGATAATCTCTTCCGCTGTCGCAGCGCGTTCCAACTCTACACTGGCGCACTCTAGATGTCCCTCACGCGTGGCAACGCGATTACAATGCGCACTGACCACAACAGGGGCGTCCGTAAAGCCGTGTCCTTCATGCCAACTACCGAGCATCTTCAACGTCTCGGCCTCCAGTTTGGACTCCTCTCCTGGGATGTAAGGAATAGCATTATCCAGGATATCGTACGAGGGAAGCCCAGGATAGCCCGCGCCGGAGATCGCTTGCAGTGTCGTAACGAACACTTTGCGCAAGCCAAAGGCTTGCTGCAATGGTTTGAGAGCCATGACCAAGGGTGTAGCCGAACAATTAGCGTTGGTCACAATACAACCCGACCAGTTGCGTTGTTTGCGCTGGTCCACAATCGCCACAGCATGGTCGGCATTCACCTCTGGCACAATCAACGGCACATCGGCAGCCATGCGGTAATTCTTCGCGTTGCTGAACACGTCAATACCAGCCTGAGCACACGCGACCTCGATATCGCCAGCGATCTCGCCCGGCAAGGCCGAGAATGCAATCTTCGCCCCCGACAATGCCTCAGGTCTGCACTCTACGATAGGTAGTCCCGCTACAGTGGCAGGCATTTCGCTGCCAGGGAGCCGCCAACGCGTCGTCTCAGCATATGGACGCCCATTATGTTTGGAAGAGGCGGCTACAGCCACCAGTTCAAACCAGGGATGCCCTTGTAACAGCTCGATGAAGCGCTGACCAACCATGCCCGTTGCGCCCAATACGGCCACCGGAATACGATGTTGTAACGACATACTTTGCTCCTTCAGCGGGCATCTTTCTCTTGGATGCTATAACACACTGCGTTTCTTTTCGGGGGAAGCGTGGCGCACGAGGGGAATGACCGGTGCGATCAAATCTCGATGCAAGCTCCGCAATGCCCGTTCGCTATCCGAGTCCTTGATAATCAGCGAAATGCCGAGTTCTGACGCTCCCTGTGCAATGACAGAAATGCGCTCACGCACCAGAGCTACAGTGGCACGGGCAGGACTCATCGGGTCAGCCGTAAAGCCTGTGCCAATACAGGCACAAGCCGCCAGGCCACTGCGGCTGCGCACGCGCCAATCGCCCATGTCATGTTGTAGCACGGTAACAATAGCTTCAGCCGCCCGCTCCTCTACTACAAAGGATAGATGGTGTCCAGAGGACGAGCAAATGACGATAGGAGCGGCACCCGCACGAGCTGCCAGCACAAAGACTTGACCAGCATTCTCCGGCACTCCAAACAGGTCGGTACTTTCCACTGTAATCAAAGCCAGGTGACGACGAACGGTAATGGCTGTCGCGCCACTTGGCTGTTTGCCTTCAGGGCCGACCACGGTGCCACGAATCTGCGGTCGAAACGTGTTGCGCACACGCACCGGTATGTTGCGATACGCGATAGGGATCAGTGTACGCGGATGCAGCACTTTCGCCCCAAACCAGGAGAGTCGCGCAGCCTCAGCATAGGACAGCTTCGGTAGCAAACGTGTATTCATGACGAGGCGCGGGTCAGCCGTCAGGACCCCATCCACATCGGTATAGATGGTCACTTCCACACAATCGATGGCAGCACCAATCACACTGGCGGAATAATCCGACCCGTTGCGACCCAGGGTGGTCACAACATTGGTCGGTGTGCGCCCGATAAAACCCGCCACTACTGGCACGGTATCCTGCTCAATTAACGGGAAAAGCAGTGTGTGCGCATTGGCACGCGTCTCGTTCGACAAGGGTTCCGCGCCAATTACTACTCCCGCCGCCTGGACATTTTCCGTCTCCGGTTGCGAGGTAATAATGATCTCTTCACGCACAGGAACAGCGTGGGTGCCAAGGTCTGCGATGGCAGCGGCGACCAGTAAAACCGATAATCGCTCTCCCCAGGCACCAATGGCAGCAGTACGCAATTGCACATCCGCGTAACTGCTCCCTTGGGCGTTCGCCAGTGCGGCGATATCAGCTTCCAGCGCAGTGAAGGCCGCGGCTAACTGCTCATACAATTTTGCGCGTTCCGGCAAGCTTCGCACAACTTTCTCTGCCGCTTCGTTATGTTTCTGCTTGAGCGCGGCGAATTCGTGCTGGCAGGCTTCTTGCTCACCCGCGTAACTTTGTGCGGCAATGCGCAGTAACTGGTCAGTCACCTTTGCCATAGCCGAGACGACGACCACTGGGAAAGCTTCTTCCGGTTCGTTGAAGGTATCCACAACAATATGCGCGACGCGCCGGATACGCTCGCCATTGCCAACAGAGGTACCACCAAATTTTAAGACCTGTACATGAGATTTCATACTATCACCAATACATTCAATAGTAATGCCTACAAAAAAATTGTCTACAAGAGTATCATCGACAGATGTTTCCAGGATGGTTACGTTGCCCTGAGGCGTATGAATGGTCTGTAGTGCTCTGTCAACCTCCATTTGTCAGGCCGCCGAAGGCGGCAGGGGAGGGAGGGAAGCTAGGGCGCAGCCCTAGAACCCAGTCAAGGGGTTGCACCCCTTGCATCCCTGCTTTTCAATTGAAGGTGGTCAGAGTAGTAGGGGCCGCTTTAGCACTTTAACTAATTAAAGTGGTAATAAAACGGGCTAGACTACGGTCAGAAGCAGGTCGCTCGTATTCACCTATTACCAGTTTTATTCGTTAATAAGCATTATCGCGCCCATCGCCGATTTATCGGCAGGCTGCGCGATAATGCTTATTAACGAAATACACTGGATATCCTGCTACTGGGACGGGCCGATAAATCGGCAGTGGCGGCGATAAATCGCGCCCTACGGATGACCAGTTTATTTCATCAATGTGCATAAGCGGCCCCTACGGTTGCTATACGTTTGCGGTTTCGCCGGCTTCGATTACGGCGGCTTTCAATGCCTGGTCGAGGTCATCGATCAGGTCATCGACTGTCTCCAGGCCCACGGATAGGCGAATGAAATCGGGTGTTACCCCTGTCTCAAATTGCTCCTCTTCGGTCAACTGGGAGTGCGTGGTGCTGGCTGGATGAATGATGAGCGACTTGGCATCGCCTACGTTCGCCAAGTGGGAGAACAACTCGACGTGCCGTATCAATTGCTTACCAGCCTCAAGGCCGCCTTTGATGCCGAAACCGATGATAGCTCCAAAGCCATTGGTATGATACTTCGTAGCCAGATCGTGCTGTGGATGGCTGGAAAGGCCAGGATAGCTCACCCAACTGACGGACTCGTGCGCCTCCAAGAATTCGGCAATCCGTTGGGCATTTTTACTATGCCGTTCCATGCGCAGTGGTAGCGTCTCCAATCCTTGCAGGAAGAGCCAGGAGTTGAAAGGCGTCGTAGCTGGACCAAGGTCACGCAACAACTGCACACGCGCCTTGATGATATAGGCGATGGGGCCAAGTGCCTCGACGAAGCGCAGACCATGGTACGAAGGATCGGGCTCAACAAAACCAGGGAACCTGCCATTCGTCCAGTCAAACTTGCCACCATCTACGATTACGCCACCGATAGAGGTGCCATGCCCACCAATAAACTTGGTCGCAGAATGAACGACGATGTCAGCACCATGCTTGAGCGGCTGCACCAGGAATGGTGTCGGGAGGGTATTGTCAATAATGAGGGGCAAGCCGTTTTCATGGGCGATGTCGGCAACCGCACGAATATCTAAAGTATCCAGTCGAGGGTTCCCAACGGTTTCCGCGTAGATGGCCTTGGTGCGATCATTGATGGAAGCGCGGAAATTATTGGGATCGCGGCTATCGACGAAGCGCACAGTGATGCCCATCTTCGGCAAGGTATAGTGGAAAAGGTTATATGTCCCACCATACAAGCTGGCGGAAGACACAATTTCATCACCAGCCTCGGCCAAATTCAGAATTGCCAACGTTTCCGCCGCCTGGCCTGACGCTGTCGCCAGCGCACCAACGCCGCCTTCCAGGGCCGCGATGCGCCGCTCAAAGGCGTCTTGCGTTGGATTCATGATACGGGTGTAAATATTGCCGAACTGTTTTAGTCCAAACAGGTTCGCGGCATGTTCCGGGCTATCGAAGACAAACGAGGAGGTTTGATAGATCGGCACGGCGCGCGCACCGGTCGCACTATCCGCCGTCTCCTGCCCCGCGTGCAGGGATAACGTTTCAAAACCATAACTGCGATTACTATTGAGTGCCATGAGTGTAACTCCCCGAGGACGAATCAGCGTCCCCTAACTATTACGAGCAAGCGCAACCATTACGCTTACACCAAACGAAGTGCATTGGTCATCATAGCCCATTCCTTGAGGAACGCGTCATGACCATGGGGCGAATCGAGTTCAACATAGCTTGCATTGCCGCCGAGTGCGCGCACCTGGTCGGCCAGCCAACGAACACGAGCCGCCGGAAAGAGAAAATCCGAACTGATGCCAATAAAGAGGCATTTGCTGCGCAAGCGGCGCAGTGCCGCATCAAGTGAAGGATAACCTGCACTGATATCAAACAAATCCATCGCTCGGCTGATATAGAGATAGCTATTGGCATCGAAACGCTGCACCAGGCTTTCGCCTTGATAGTACAGATAGCTCTCCACGTCAAAACGCCCACCCAGATCAGCCGACCGACTGGGAGAAGGGATGCTTTTCAAGCGGGCAGGCTGGCGTCCAAAGCGCATCTCCATGGATTCCTCACTCTGATAGGTAACCATGGCCAACATGCGTGCTATCGCCAGACCGCCATCCGGACCCTCACCAGGTGCATAGTTTCCATGCTGCCAACGCGGATCGATCATGATAGCCTGGCGACCGATCTCGTTAAAGGCCACCGCCTGCGCGGTGAGATGGGCCGTCGCTGCTACGACGACAGCAGTTCGCACCAGTTCTGGGTAGGAGACAGCCCACTCCAATGCTTGCTGCCCACCAATTGAGCCGCCCGCGACGATGAGTTGTCGCACACCCAGGTGTGCAACCAGGCGCTGCTGTGCGCGCACCATGTCGCGAATGGTAATGATGGGAAAACGCATCCCGTAAGGCAGTCCAGTCTCAGGGTCAAGCGATGATGGGCCAGTACTGCCATAACACCCACCAAGGATATTCGAGCAGATGACAAAATAGCGTGTCGTATCAAAAGGTCGTCCCGGCCCAATCAACGGATTCCACCACGCCGCTTTTAGATCATCAGGGTGTTCAGCATCGTGAGCATGCGCATTGCCAGTCAAGGCATGGGTGATCAGAATGGCATTCGTTCCCTCGGCATTGAGGGTTCCCCATGTCTCATAGGCCAGCGTGACTGGGCCAAGCTGGTCGCCATTTTGCAGTGGCAATATATCGAAGGTAAAACGGTTGTCAGAGGACCAGCTCTCGTGCGCAGCCACACTCGTGGCTGTCAGCGGGAAGCGACCTGTAGTTGTATCTTGCATTTGTGTCACCATTGCGCCCTCCTTTCCTGAAATTGGGACAAAAAAACCCTCACCCTAGCAGGGGCGAGGGGTAAACTGCTTCGCGGTACCACCCTGGTTTGTCGATACCTCGCGGCATCAACCTTGCGAGTGTTGAATATCAAAGTATGTAACACTCTGGCTCGTAACGGTGCCGCCGGCTCAGCCTACATTCCTTGAGGGACTTCAGCCTGCAACTCGAAGGTCATCTTCAACGTGGGTGCGGCACTGACCTCTCATCATCGTCAATTCGCTGTAGCCGTCCGTAACGTTTACTCGTCCTCTTCATCGTTGTTGTTTACTTGACTTGTAAAGTACA
Source organism: Ktedonobacterales bacterium (assembly GCA_038209195.1). Classification (GTDB taxonomy): domain Bacteria; phylum Chloroflexota; class Ktedonobacteria; order Ktedonobacterales; family Ktedonobacteraceae; genus JBBQXY01. Next base: position 29,118 of record JBBQXY010000062.1, read on the forward strand.
CTACGCGCAGCCAATAAAAAAACCCCTGCGTCTCAGGGGTTACAGCAAATTTGCTATTCCCCTCATCTTGCGGATTTCTCCGCCGGAATTGGCACCCTTCCTGCAACGTTGCAGGGGGGTTGCCGGGCTTCATAGGGCCGTTACCCTCCACCTCTCTGGATGAGAGCAGTTACTACTGCGCATATTCAGTTGTTTGCGTGCTTCGTATTTGTAAGTAAGTATACAGAAGAAAATACTCGTATGTCAAGGATTTAGTAGCGAGTTTTGAGAAGCTGGCGGTTTTATCACCAATGGTGAT
>JBBQXY010000063.1:0-29221 GCA_038209195.1 Ktedonobacterales bacterium
CAGCCTGGGCCGTGTGCTGCTCTACGGCATCGTGCAGGTCCCGGTTATGCTGGTACTCGCCCTCATACTGGCCTTGCTGTTGGACTCGACGGTGGTGCGCTTGAAAGCCTTCTTCCGCGTGGCCTTCTTTGTGCCCTTTGCCATCCCGGGCATCATCGCCGCGCTCCTGTGGGCCTTTTTCTACCAACCCGTCTTCAGCCCCATCGACAAAGCCTTCGTGGCGCTGGGCTTGCCTGCTCCCGACTTCCTGGGACCGGGCGCGGTACTGTGGTCGATCGCCAACATCGCTACCTGGACCTACGCGGGCTATAACATGCTCATCATCTTCGCGGCCCTCCAAGCCATCCCCACCGAAATCTACGAGTCGGCGCGCGTTGATGGCTGTACCGGCTGGCGTGTGGCTTGGAGCATCAAAATTCCGCTGGTGGCTCCCGCGCTGGTGCTGACCTGCATCTTCTCCATCGTCGGGTCGCTGCAGCTCTTCGCGGAACCTCAGGTGCTCTCGGCTATCTCCAACAACATCTCCACGTCCTTCACACCCGTCTTCTATGCCTACACCACGGCCTTTAGCAACAATAACTACTACTATGCCGCCGCCCTCTCGGTGGTATTGGCTGTGATCACCTGTATCTTCTCCTTTGGTGTGCTACGTGTGACCCAAAGACAAGCAGGAGTGTAACTACGATGAGTCAACAAACCGCTTCCGTTCCTATGCCGACCGCCCAGGAACTGGCCATCCCCAAGCAGGTGCGAACGCGCCGCTTCGATCCGTCGAGTATCGGGGTCATGACCTTCCTGTTCGTCTTTGTACTCTACTTCTTGGTGCCCTTTTTCTGGCTGGTGGTGGCGTCCACCAAGAGCCAGGCTGATTTGTTCGGCACCTTCGGGCTCTGGTTCTCCCCCAACTTCAATCTGTTCACCAATCTGCAAGAACTCTTTACCTACACCAACGGCATCTATGGGCGCTGGCTGCTCAATACGCTGCTGTATGCCGGGGTGGGCAGCGTGGTGGGGACGTTCTTGTCCGCCATGGCGGGTTATGCGCTGGCTAAGTATGTCTTCCGTGGGCGCAACCTGATCTTCTCGGTGATCCTGGGCTCGATCCTGGTGCCGGCCACGACCTTGGCGTTGCCGCTGTATCTGATGATGAGCGCGGTGGGGCTGACCAACACGATCTGGGCGGTGCTCTTGCCCAGTCTGGTCAATCCGTTTGGCGTGTATCTGGCGCGCATCTACGCGATGTCCTCGGTACCCGATGAACTGTTGGAGGCGGCGCGTATTGATGGGGCTGGGGAGTTCCGTGTCTTCCTCACCGTCGCCTTGCGCTTGTTGACGCCGGCGCTGGTGACGATCTTACTGTTCGGGTTTGTGGGTATCTGGACGAACTTTTTTCTGCCTCTGGTCATGTTCAGTGACCCCAATCTGTTTCCGATCACGGTAGGCCTGCAAAGCTGGAATGTGACGGGCTCCAACGCGGGGGCCAATACGCAGACGATCTACAACCTGATCGTGACGGGAGCCTTGGTCTCCTCGATCCCACTGCTGATTGGTTGTATCATCTTGCAGCGCTTCTGGCGTGGTGGACTGGGGGCAGGCAGCGTCAAAGGCTAACTTGGAAGACGCAAATCGCCAGGTAATATTGCGCTTTCCTTTTTAGGCGGTTCTACTGAACAACGAACAGGAGAACATATGAGTATTCCTCCCAAGACGTCGATCCAGACTCAGGTCGTGACCGACCTGGGCAGGAGATTCCCCAAGCATTTCCTCTGGGGTGCGGCCACGGCCTCTTATCAAATCGAGGGAGCAGTCCACGAGGATGGTCGGGGATCCAGCATTTGGGACGATTTCGCGGCCACACCAGGCAAGACTTATCAAGGTGACACTGGTGAAGTGGCAGCCGATCACTACCATCGGGTCGAGGAAGATACCAACCTGATGGTGCAGCTTGGTTTGAGCGCATATCGGTTCTCGATTGCATGGCCACGGATCCTGCCCGAGGGGCGTGGTAACATCAACCTGGCTGGCCTGGATTTTTATGATCGCCTGGTAGATACGCTGTTAGCGAAAGGTATTGAACCGTTCGTGACGCTCTATCACTGGGATCTTCCCTCGACGCTAGAGCGAGAAGGTGGCTGGCTCAATCGCGCAACAGCTTATGCTTTTGCCGATTATGCTGAAATTGTGACCCGGCGGCTGGGGGATCGCGTTGCGAACTGGATTACGCTCAATGAGCCGTGGTGTAGTGCTTACCTTGGCTACGGGATCGGCGTACACGCGCCTGGCCTGAAAGATCGCCAGTCGGCCATCAATGCGGCTCATCATCTCCTGTTGGGACATGGTCTGGCTGTACCGAGGATGCGTGCTCATCTGCCTTCCACCGCGCAGGTGGGGATAACCCTTGTTCTACAGCAGGTCTATGGTGCCGATGAGCGAGCCGAGACTGCGCGTGATGTGGAACTTACGAACGAGTTTGGCAATGGTTGGTTCCTCGATCCGATCTATCGCGGTGCGTATCCAGAGCGATTCTTTGAGCATATGGCACTCGATCCACCGCCGATCCAGAAGTACGACCTGAATATTATCTCGGTACCACTGGACTTTCTGGGGGTAAATAACTATTCGCGCATACTGATACGTGGTACAGAGACACAACCGCTCGCTGATCGCTGTGAACATGTCTCGCCCGTGCCCAACTCCTGCTATACCGATCTTGGCTGGGAGATTTACCCGAACGGGTTGCGCGATGTGCTGGTCAATGTGGGGCGCAACTACCCGGTTGGCAAGCTCTATGTGACCGAGAATGGGGCCGCATTCCCCGATGTATGGGATGGCGCTGACACGGTCAGTGACCCACGGCGTGTAGACTTTCTACAAGACTATATTACGGGCTGTGCTGAGGCCATTGAGCAAGGGGCTCCTCTGTCTGGTTACTTTGTCTGGTCACTGATGGACAATTTTGAGTGGAGCGAGGGCTATGCCAAACGCTTCGGCGTAGTTTATATCGACTATCCCACCCAACGCAGAGTGATCAAGGAGAGCGGCTACTGGTATGCCGCACTGTTGAACGGTTTTCGCAAGAAAGTGTGAAAAGGGATAGTGGTCGCTCAGCGCGGTTGAATACATTTGGGTCTTTTCCATGTCCCAAGTGTATTCAACCGCGCTGAGCGACCATCAGTGGGATGTATTAAAGTGTTGCTTCCTATTCAAGTATGGGAGAGCGTTTTTGGCAGGAACGCTCGAAACCTGGCTGCTTACCTGCACTTCCCTACTGGAAAGACCATCTGAGACAGGAGGCTGTTCGGACTTGTGACGGACACCCCTCCAGGTCCTGGATACGTATGGTCAATTGGCAGGCTCCCTTGCCACGTGAACATGAAGTTTGATTTCTGCTGGCCAGGAAGAATGGTCAATTTTTCAAACGTTTGGGAACGCCCGTTATTGAGCGTGTAGGAGAACACAATGGTTCCTCCACTTGGGCCTGGAACAACGTGAAACACTGCGTTGTAGACGACCTGAATGTAGGAGCCGCATTTCCATGTCGAAACGGTTGCTGGTGTGACCGACATATCAATGCTCGTTACCGTAAATGCTGCTGCATTCGTTGTGATCATGCCGAGAGAATGCGTCGAGACTCCGCTTGTTGAGAGCGTTGAGTACGAGTGGGATGGGGCACTGTTTTTGCAGCAGAACTTCCCTGACTCCCTAATGCATTCCCACATCCTGCTAAACCTACTACGAGAAAACAGGCGGCGATGATCAATACTTTCCTTGACCTATTGTTGAGCCACATAGAAACACCTCTTTATGACCGTGTAAAGCGCGTATGGAGACCAGCATTCTTGCTTGGGAAGGAAAACGCGCGTTGCTCCTTCTTCACTACATGCGGGGCTAACTTGCTAGTTTCTCATCTTAACTATCGTGTAGCACTGCGGAATATTACAATAGTTGGGCATCAACTAATAAAACGCTATTTTTGCGATTTTAGAGGGGATATTAGGTGCGGCCCCTATTGCGGCGGGCTTACGAGGGACGGTGCTCTTCGGCGACCGGCAGCTTTGTGTCGCCACAAGGATCGCTACTGACTCTCTTTGAGCTTGCCCTGCTTGGTGGTCATTAGAGACCATAAAGGCCAGGTTGTGCGATGGCGGTTTTGGTGGAGATGGGTAAGCGAGGCAGAACTTGAGGACGAGAGAATGTGATTTCCTCTCGCCCTCAGTTTTTTTTCACAACTTTTTGTGCTTGGTGGGTCAGTCAGCACAAACGTCTGCTTCAATTCCTGGGGAGAATTACTTTATTGATGTCGGTGTCAGGCCGAATTCTCTGGCGAAGAAGCGCAACTGTTCAGGATCGGTTCGTTTGGCGAAGCCAATGATCAGTTCTTGCACACCAGCCGCCTCGAACTCCGCTAAACGCTTGCGAATGGTATCGGGGCTGCCGAAAAGACCGCCCTGCACTCGATCTCCGAACATCCTTCTCATCGCGTCGGGAATCTGGGCCATGGCCTCTTCATCCGTTTCCGCGATGGAGCAAAACGTTGTTGAAGTGCGATGAATGCTTTCATAATCGCGCCCGACCGTCTCACAGTGTTGTTTGATCACATCAAACTTGTGCTTAATTGTTTCAAGATCACCGCTGACATTGCAGGCATCACCGTACTGAGCGACCAGCTTGAGCGTCACTTTTTCTCCGCCGCCGCCGATCAACACGGGAATGTGTGGCTTCTGCACACCTTTTGGCTGATTGATGGCACCATGCACCTGATAATATTTGCCTTCAAAGACGGCTTCTTCCTGCGTCCACATCGCGAGAATAACCTGTAGTGCCTCGCGCAAGTAGCGTAGGCGTTCGGGTCCGTCAGGATAGTCGTAGCCATACGCACGATATTCGTGCTCATACCATCCAGATCCAATGCCAAAATTGAGCCGTCCGTGGCTGAGCACATCGACAGTGCTGGCCATTTTTGCCAGCAGGGCTGGGTTGCGATAGCCATTGCACGTCACCAATTGACCAATGCGCACGCGTTTCGTATCACGCGCCAACGCTGCCGTGCTCGTCCAGGCCTCAAAGGTGACTTCCTGTGACGGGAATGGAATGGTATGGAAATGATCGACGAGCCAGACAGAATTGAAACCAGTCTCATCCGCTGTTTGCGCAATGCCTGTCATCGTCTCATATGCTTCAACAGGGTCTTTGATCCCCACCAGGTCCATGGTCCAGCCCTGGGGAAGCGATACGCCAAATTGTAAAGTCATAAAACTCGACCTCTTCTTTTTGTGTTCGTGATACCAGCAGAGTATCCGAAGGGAGATTTCTCCCTCATCACTCTGAAAGCATGAGGGAGATTCATCTTTTATGTGCGTGGAGGGATTTCTCACGCTCCACGCTCCATTCTATGACGCCACGACCAATTTTGCCAAGTCAATGTGACGAAGGGAAAGTGTATACTACAGACACATATATTTTTTCACGTGGAAGAAACTTTCCAAGTAAGGAGGCTTGCATGACTATACGGCTTCGGCGTTTCTCACTGTTCGTCGTTTTGTGTACTTTACTCCTCGGTTCTTGTTCTGTTTCTTTCCACACAACTGCTAACAGAGCAGGTCCAACGGTTCAGGTCTGGCTGACAACCAGCAACGGGAGTAGCCAGCTTACTCAGCAGCCCAACATCACGTTTGGCTCAAACATTGGCAATGCTGCGACGATTAGAGTGAATGAGTCCCAGACGTTCCAGCAAATGATCGGCTTCGGGGCCGCTGTTACGGATTCCTCAGCTTGGCTGATCTACAATACGATGAGGAGTAACCAGCGCGCAACCTTGATGCAGCAGCTCTTTGATCCCATTCAAGGGATTGGCATCAGCTTTGTACGCATTCCAATGGGTTCATCGGACTTCTCAATCAATGGGCCGTATTCCTATGATGACCTGTCGGCTGGGCAGTCTGATCCCAATCTCAATCACTTCTCCATCAGTCACGACCAGGCGTATATTCTCCCAGTCCTGCAACAGGCACGTTCCCTCAATCCCAATCTGACCTTCATGGCGAATCCGTGGAGCCCACCGGCCTGGATGAAAACCAATGGCTCGATGCTTGGAACAGATAATGGCGCGACTGGTACGCTCAATTCAGCCGATTATGGACCGCTGGCCAACTATTTTGTCAAGTTTATTCAGGCGTATCAGGCGCACGGTATTTCTATTTTCGCGGTTACCCCGCAAAATGAACCGGAATACGCGCCCGACAACTACTCAGGCATGTCTTGGTCGGCTAGCGGCGAGAATGTATTTATCAAAAACAACCTCAGTCCGGCTCTCAAAAGTGCTGGCCTGTCCACGAAGATCCTCGGCTATGATCACAACTGGAACGACAGCAGTTTCGCCGACACGTTGCTGAACGACTCAACGACGCGCAACGATCTCGCAGGTATCGCCTGGCACTGCTATTTAGGCAGTCCTTCGGCAATGACGGCGATTTACGCTGCTGACAAGGCCGTAGGTGCTTATGAAACCGAATGCGCAACGGGCGCGGCAGTCACTCCTATCTCAACCCCTGATCTTCTCATGCAGTCAGTGCAGAACGACGCCAAAACGGTTGAGCTCTGGAACCTCGCGCTCGACCCTAACCATGGCCCACATTCTGGTGGTTGCCCGGACTGCTTGGGCCTTGTGACAATCGATCAAAACACTGGCAATGTGACGTACAACAACGACTACTACCAGGTTGGTCAGTACAGTAGGTTTGTCGTACCCGGTGCGTACCGTATTGCCTCGAATTCCTTGGGGAGCCTGGCAGATGTTGCGTTTAAGAACCCCGATGGATCGAAGGTTATGGTCGCGCATAACGACGGGTCCAGCAGCAGTTCATTTCAAGTGCTGTGGGGCAATCAGAGTTTTGAGTATACGCTCCCGGCTGGTGCGACAGTGACTTTTAAATGGAGCGGTACCTAAGCCGTGCTTCCTTCCTTTTTTCAGAATTTCGCAGGGCAATTGCATCTTAATTTTCCATGCCTAAAATCTTCAAGAGGTAATCATTGCTCCAGCCCGCTTTGAGACGCTTGGCATGGATGCCAATGCGAGCCGTGTCATTCTATTTTACCACCTTTTTTAGATGCGATTGCCTTGCTGTTGCAACTTTTTTGTTTGACAAACGATGAGCATACATGCTATGTTATAGTTAGTTACTGATAAATGTATCCCAGCTTGTAAATAGTTACATTGCTATGAAGAAAAATCTGCTATATCTAATGATAGACACAGGCTCTGGCAAATGCTGTAGTAATGATGAGGCATGTCACATGGAATTAGGTGTTTACAGTTTTGGGAATGGACAACAACTCGATGGAAAGCCTGTTGCGACAGGTCAGGCAATAACAAATTTACTAGAAGCTATTCAATTAGCCGATAAGGTAGGTCTTGATTTTTTTGGTGTGGGTGAACATCATACTGAATATTTCCCAGCCTCATCTCCTACAACGATTCTTGCGGCAGCGGCTGCTACAACAAAGAATATCACACTGAGCAGTGCGGTATCCGTTTTAAGCACCGATGATCCTGTTCGCGTCTACCAACAGTTCGCGACCGCTAACATCATTTCTGGTGGACGAACTGAAATAATCGCTGGACGTGGCTCATCAATTGAGTCGTTTCCCTTATTCGGCTATGACCTCAATGACTACGATGAATTATACGCCGAGAAATTAGAGCTTTTATTACACATCAACGCTAATGAGCACGTTACATGGGAAGGCAAATTTCGGCCTGCTTTACAAAATGCGGTCATCGTACCCAGATCTGAAAATCCACTAAAAATATGGCTGGCGACTGGTGGTCATCCCGAATCATCGGTACGCGCGGCTGCACTCGGCCTGCCAATAGCCTATGCTATTATTGGAGGCCAGATGTCCCGCTTTGTTCCTCTCGTTAATTTATATCGAAGGGCCGCCGAGCAGTTCGGCATGGCCAAAAAAGATATAAAAGTTGCGATTGCCAGTCCTGGTTACATAGCTGAAGATGCCCAGGTTGCGAAAGATAGCTTCTGGAACGCATGGAACGCTGTGATGAAAACGCTCGCGGAAGTTCGGGGCTTTGCTCCTCCAAGCAGGGCGCACTTTAATAGCGAAGTGAGCGGCGATGGTGCATTATTCGCAGGCAGCCCTGAAGAGATAGCCGTGCGGATTATCAACCTCCATAAAAAAATCAAACATTCACGGCATTTCTTTCAAATGGACACTGCGCTGCCGCATGAGGAATTTTTACATGCAATCGAGTTGCTTGGAACGAAAGTAGCACCGCTTGTTCGGAAAGCATTAAATGATGACATCTAGCACGAAGCCGACTATCGGCATTATTGGTGCTGGTCGGCTAGGTACGGCTGTTGCACGTCAAGCTCTCGCAGCCAATTACCACGTTATCATCGCCAATTCAAAAAAAGATCTAACATCGTTGCGTTTCATTTTAAATGTGCTCTTGCCGGATGCCGAAGCGGCCATGGTTCACGCTGTTGTTGAACAGAGTGATATAGTTATCCTGGCAATACCACTAAATAAATACAAGCAGCTTCCAGTAGATTTGTTTACCCATAAAGTTGTTATCGATGCAATGAATTATTGGCCGTTGACCGAAGGGTATATTGCCGAGTTTGAAGATAAGAGTACTTCATCGAGCGAGTATATACAAGGTTTTTTGCCGCATTCCACCGTGGTTAAAACGCTCAATCATGTTGCATACCACGAGCTTGAAGAACATAGCTTGCCAAAAGGCAACCCTGCTCGGCGGGCAGTCCTTTTAGCAGGCGATGATGTTGACGCAAAACTACAAGTGAGGAAATTTATCGATGACCTTGGGTTTGATCCTGTTGACCTCGGTAACCTCAAAGAAGGCAAGAAGTTTCAACCGGACACGAAATTATTTAATACGCGATTTCGTGCCAAAGACTTGGAAGATATACAGTAAGTAAGTTACATTTCAACAGTGTAACTTACAGACAGCGAATCCCACGGTTTGAAATCCTATTTAAGCAACCAATAGCCAGTACAGGCGAGAAGTCCTGAAGAGTTACCACTTGCGGTAAGGCAAAAATTTCCCGTTCATTGTAACAATGACGCGCCCACCTTTAGGGTTTTCTTCGCGCTGGATATCCAGTTCAAAAAATCGAGGTATTCTCCACGATGGAGGAGGCTTTCTTGCAGATCTCCGATCTCTTCTTTCGTCCGTTCTTTGTGACTTGGCAGAGGCGTATGGGAGTCGAACCCACCAGGGACCGCGCCGAGCGACCCCCCAGCCGTTTTGAAGACGGTGAAACCCACCGGGGCCCCTACACCTCCATGCTTTGCACGTATGGCAACTCTATCGCTGCTTCCTTCGTGCCAACCTATTGTGCCACTCGCGGCTTTTCTTGTCAAGCGAGCGTGCGTACGCGCTCTACATCTACCTCCGTCAGACTTTTGACCATTAACTCGGCTAGTCGTAAACCTGGGAGGTCGCGATTCCCTGCCACGGAGATACAGCGCATACCAGCGGTGTGCGCTGCCTCCACGCCTGCCACCGCATCTTCTATCACCAGGCAGTGTGCTGGTTCGACAGCCAACGCTTGCGCCGCTTTGAGGAAAATATCGGGGGCAGGTTTGCCGTGGGGGACGGTCTCTCCTGATACCAGGGCGGTCAGGTAGCGTTCCAGACCAAGGGCATCGCTGATGAGGCGTATATTTTCGATGGGCGCAGAGGAAGCTAATGCCTGTCGGAAGCCAGCCTCATGCAAGCCGCGCATCAACTCAAGTGAACCGGGGAGAGGCGCGGCAGTTTTACGAATAAGATCACGAAAATAGTGCTCTTTCCGATCTGCCAATAGCTTTACCTGCTCTGGGGGCAGTTCTCCCCACTGTAGCGCAAGAATATCATTATTGCGTTTGCCAAAGGTGGCCCAAAAATCATCATCGCTAAAGGGGACCCCTTCCTCACGGGCCAGGCGTTGCCAGGCCAGGCGATGCTCTTCGGCACTGTCGATGATTACACCATCGAGATCCCAGATGACCGCTTGAATTGAATTTGACATAAAATACAGTAGCTCCTATAAAAACGATGCTAAGGTTTTAAAACTCCATTCATTACCAGGATGATTTCAATGGCTCCCAGGCTGTTATTGAGACAGTGCAGCACAATGCCAGGCCAGAGCGATTTGGTTTGCCAACGGAGAATAGCCAGCAGTAGGCCGATGATCAGCAGGACGGGAAATGATGCTGGATCTCCATGCGCGGCAGCAAAGAGCAGGGCACTGAGGATAATCGCTGGGTAGACTGGCATACCACGGCGCAGACCTGCAAAGACAAAGCCGCGAAAAAAAATCTCCTCGCAAAAAGGGGCGACAAAGACTGCCACGAGAAGAGTGGCATAGGTGGTTATCGGCTCAACTTTACTGCGTGCGAGAATAACTTGATCGTTGGTCTGCAAATTCCAGTGAAAAAGGGTAATGGCGTCCTGATAGAGGTAATCGGTGGCAATAATGATGAAGCCAAAAAGAATAACGAGCATGAAAGCTTTACTGGCATGAAAATCTTTGAAACCGAGGGCACGCAACGCCAGGCGCAGGTGAGGTGTGAGCGAGCGAGTCAGGCGATTGGCAAAATAGAGTGGCGCGATGATAAATGCGCCCTCGATAATGGTGGAGACGATAAAGGTAACGGCGGCATTGGTGATATCAGTGCCAAGAGGGAGAGCTGTTGAAGGGGTAGTAGGAGTTTTACCGCCATTGAGGAGGGAAACAACGATGAACCACGGGACCAGGGTTAACAAGATGCCATAAAGCGTTTGTTGCATTGTCCATGGGACTTCGTCTGGCTTGATTTCGACCAAGGCACCCTCCATCTAGAATGAATCTATTATAGCATAGAAAATCTCTTTTGTCTGTTAGATATTCACGGCTGTTTACGCAAGAAAATATGGTATACTACCTCCATCTACCTTTTTGGTGCCATCCCTATATATTAGGAAGGATGCTTGATTGGCAAGCACAATAGAAACAAATCCAGCAGAAAATTCTAATTGGCGTAAGCATAAAAATGCCTGTCCATTTTATAGAGAGCGTTGGTTTCCTGCCAATGATGTCATGGCGGGTGAGCCGATGTATCAAGTCTTTTGTATGAAGGGTACACCTCCTGAGACGCTTGAGGAGCAAGATCGTTGTTTTCGCAGTAAATCTTGCTGTTGGCGTCTCACTGAGAAGCATAACCCTACCACAGAGCAACCATCCGCCACGGAAGAAGTTCCTTTGTCTACGCTCTAGCCGCAAAAAACCAGCGCTACCCCGCAGCTATTCTCTGTGAAGATGAAGAGTTCTTGCTCGCGTTTTGGGCCTTTTCCTCTGCTTGAAGCATTAATTCACATTCCGTTGGCTTTGGCAAAAGCCACGCTGGATGCGCTGGATCGCGGTGAACCCAAGCTTAGTCGCAGCAGCGTCCTCGCCATCCTGGAGAGGATGCAGACACATGCGTGAGGGGGCCTTCCAGGTCTTACACGGGTAAGTTTTTCGGTGTGCGTAGGGACAGGGGCGGACGTGGCGGCAGATGGGGGGCCTTGTGCCTGTCCTTGGTGGGAGAACAGAACCCCCGCGAGGACAAGCACAAGGCCCCTACTCAACCCCGCATCCGCCCCTTGTCCCTACTGCCTTCTCCCCGAAAAACCTATATAAGGCCTTCCAGGTAAGGTATCCTGCATAGTGAGCCTTGAAATTAGTAGGTTAATAAATTAGTAGCTTGCCACCACTTGCATAATTTGGCGGCAAGCCTTTTTCATTTCAATGCGGACGCGGCCCAAGTTGGTGGAAGTTTGGGTTGTTACTACGAGTAGGAGGTCGCCAGCTTCTTCAAATTGGATGGCCCCATTTTGTGTTTCGATGATGACATGGTTCATATCGCCCGTGTTCATTTGCGAGATGTAGCTGGTAAAGGAACCAAAGGCTGCTGCCGACATGGCTCCGATGACTTCCTCATCCTCGCTATGCAGTGTTCCGGTGACAATAAGACCGTCCTTACCAACCAGAATTGCGCCTGTTATATTATCGAGGTCGGTCAGACGTTGTAGGATTGTTTCCACAATACGACTCCTTAGTTCTTTGCCTTTTTCGCCATAGAAAGTGCTTTATTGTAGGCTTCCATTGCCTGTAAGTATTCTCCCTGTCGCATGTAGGCATCGCCCAGAACGCGATATCCCACTGAATACCTGGGTGCTATTTTCAACAATGCACGCATATTGCTGACAACTTCGCCTAACAAATCGGGTGCATTTCGGATGATAACGCGATATTCTTGCATTGCATCATCATAAGAACCAGCAAGCTGGTGTTGATAGCCACGCAGGAGACGTTCTTTGTAGCCCGGCGCACCTGTGCCACCCTCAGATGCCCGCGTCGGCATAGAACGTTCGCCGGACTGGCTACGCGGAACAGTTGGTTGTTGCTGTGCAGATTGTGTGGTGTGCCGCTGGTGCATGGATTGTAGTCGGATAGCGGGACGTTTCATCGTCGTCTCTAATTCCGTCTCTAAAGGATCTGCATGTATAGCAGCTATAGGGGTAGGTGGAATGGTTGGCGTTGGATTGGGCTGAGCATTCGCAAAAGAGGTGCTCGCCGCTATATCTGCCAGCACTGGCTCAGCAGGTGTCTTAACAAACGGCGCGGGTGCTGTCTGTGGGACAAAAGTGGAGAGCGTATCCAGATGATTGGGTGTCGTCGGGGATGGCTGCTCTAGCACTTGCTCGTTTACCTGATTGAGTACTGGCTGTAATTGTGGCGTGGCTTGAACAAGCGGCAATGGAGCGGCCCAAAGTGGTTCTATCGGTGTGTTTACAGGTGTGTCTTGTTGAATGGGCTGTGCTGGTACCGCATCAGGTTCGGGTTGAGGCTCGTGGTTGCCAAGCTGTGCTAATGCCGAGGAGAGGGCTTCATCACTGGTTCCCTCGGCAAAAGAGGAAAGATCTCCAGGCTGTAACGGCATAAAGCCGCGCGAGCGCAAGTCATTTTCCAGCTCTTCTAACGTTGTCAGAATATTTTGTTGCGGCTGATTTAATTTTTGTGCTGCATGATCGAGCCAATTTTCGAAAGTGACATTTTCCTGGGTAGCAGCTAACATAGGGGTTGCTGGCGGCATTGTTGGCGTTGCGACTGCTGTTGTTGTCGCCGCTTCAAGCAGATCAGGTGTCAGGCCGATCTCAGCTTCTGGGATAGACGATGGGATGTGCTCTACTTCAGGCTCTGAGATGGGGATGTGCTCTTCCCGCACAGGTTGTTCTGCCACAATTGGTTGCGCGGGTAGAGCAAAGGGCCTTCCTTCTTCCTCTGCCTCGGGGTGTGGCACATTTTGCGCGACATCTGCTGGCAGCGAGCTTTCTATCTCGGCAGCACCGAGTGATTTTAACCATGCTGGACCAAAGAAGAATGGTTCGTCTCCATCCAACGAGGGCGGATTCGTGGTTGAGCTTGTAGCGATCTGGTCACTCCACGAGAGGGGAAGTTCGACTTTTGGTTCTATTGTTGGCACTGGTGGCACAACAGGTTTTGGTTGTTCAATAGGCTTTGCAACGGGCACAGTCGGTGGAAGAGCATTGGATGGATGGGGGTCGCTTTTGGTAAGCATGTCGAGCCAGGCAGGTGGTGCGGGATTCTCGGACTCCTGCTCCTCCATGCTGCCCCAAGAGATACCAGAAGATGATTGTGCGGTATGCTCTTTATCGTTCCACGAGTCAAAAGATGGCTCTTCAAATACGTCTACATGATACCAGGGCTGTTGTTGCTGATCGTCTTGCGCTTGTGTGACTGGTACATCAAGTGCATCACTGCTCTCTTCAATTGCTGCTGCTTGTGATGACCAGGGTTCAGCATGTTGTCCATCTTGAGAGGGAACAGGTTGTTGTTGTGCAAATGCCTGTGAGGCGTCAACGTTGGGAGTGGTAGTATTGCCCGGCTGGCCTGGATGAGCGTTAGCGGATGGCGGGGCAGATGGCTGCCCAAAGGTATTCCAAGCCCCGAAATCGGTAGTGCTAGTGTCGGACCAGCCCGCGAAGGATGAAGCATCCTGGACGGGCTGATATTCTTGCTGTGGTTCGATGATGTTATCGAGGCTGCTCCAACTTACTAGAGGGTCAGCAAAATGTCCGCTGCCTTGAGAACTAGAGGTTCCATTGGTTCCGTTGGTTCCATTCGTACTCTGTACTGGATGAGCGGTCGCTGCTGTTTCAACTGATTTTTCATTTGTGGGGAAAGTGGAGGGAGCTTTCTGCAACAGGTTCAGGAAGGGGTCTTTGGGCGAATGCGCGATGAAGTCGCTAAAAAGTTCCTGCGCTTTGATCAGGTCAGGGTCAAGTAAAGCAGCCTGGCGCAGAAGTTCATGGGCCTTCGAGGCATTTTGGGCAAAAGTGACGTGGGCCAGGAGCAAGAGAGCTTTCAGACAGCTTGGGACATCATTGAGTATACGTGAGGCAAGTTGTTCAACCCGATCATAGAGGCCTTCGCGCCATAATGCTTCGAGGAGTCCCGTGCGTGCATCCAGTCGCTCTGGGCTGACGGAGAGCACCACTTCCCATTCCTGGATCGCCTGTGGAAGGAGGTCACCGCGCATGTACAAACGTGCCAGGCCGGCGCGCGAGAAAATGAAGCCTGTCTGCCCCACTTTTTCGCTTAACGCGTTAAATTCGCGCCGAATCTCGCTATTGCCCCGACTGAGCTCGTAGGCTTGCTGATAGCAATCGAGAGCGGTATCGTATTCTTGCATCTGTTCGCTGATCAGGGCACGGTCACAGTAGACGATGACATTCTCAGGGTCGTTGGTCAAAACCCAGTCGAAGGTTTGTTGGGCTTCGTCCAGTTGCCCTTGTGCCAGAAAAACCTCACCGAGGAGGCGTTGTGCCTCCAACGATTCTGGAAAATGTGTGAGAATGTATTGGCAGTTGGTCAGTGCGTCATTGACGCGGCCAGAACTGATGGCATCCTCAGTCGTCAGCAAGTAATCACGAAGTGTTGTTTGTGTCATAGAACCTGGTCTCCTCTTCCCGCTTTACACACCTTTGAGCAAATTGCCATAGTACACTGCTTGACTTGTATCATCTGGCCCAATAATAGCCAAACGGCGCCAGTCGGGCGCGAAGCAGTGCTGTGCTACGCGCAGAATATCTTGTGGTGTAACGGCGTCAATACGTGCCGTCATCTCATCAACTTCGATCACTTTGTTGCGTAGGCTTTCCTGGCTCCCTAACCAAGAAGCTACTTGATGGGTACCTTCTAAGCCCAGTTGAAAACCACCACGGACGTATGCTTTGATGCGCCGTAGTTCATCTGCTGGTACTGCTGTTTGGCAGAGTTGATCGAGTTCGCCGATAATGGCTTGTATAGCTGCTTTCGTTTGCGAGGGGTCTACCCCTGCACTGACCACCAGATTGCCAGTCTCATGATAGCTATTGAAGTAGCTGCCGATGTCATAGGCTAAACCTTGCTCTTCACGGATAGTTTGGAAGAGTCGAGAACTCATGCCATCTCCTAACAGGGCATTGATGAGCAGCAGCGGATAATACTCTGGCGATGAATAGGCAACACCGAGGGTCGCCAAGCAGATGTTCGTTTGTTCGGTATCTTTTGTAATCATGGCTACTGGAGGCGTCTCACGCGGTGGCAAACTCTCTTGCCACTGTGGATGCGGTCGTGCTTCCCAGTCATTAAAGAGCTGTTTGGTGTGTTGGATGACCTGCTGGTGGTCGATATTACCCGCGACACTGATGACGAGCGAGTTAGGTCGGTAGTATTCGTCGAGATACTGGAGTAACTGTTCACGTTGTAGTTGCGCGACCGTTTCAATAAAACCGGCATCATCACGGCCTAAGGGTAGGTTGGGCCACATGACCTCGTCAGCCAGGAGATTGACCCATTCCTGCGGATCGTCACGCGTGGCACTCAGTTCTTCGATGATGACGCTCCGCTCTTTTTCAAGCTCAACTGGGTCGAAGTTGGAGTAGCGGATCATGTCAGCTAGCACGTCCATCACGGCAGGCAATTGTTCTCCTGGTACGCGGGCGGTGTAACTGGTGATTTCTTTGCCAGTGCTACCGTTAAAAATGCCGCCCACTCCTTCTATTGCCTCTGAAATAAGTCGTGCTGTCGGATAATGCCGCGAACCCTTGAAGAGCATGTGCTCAATAAAGTGCGAAATGCCCGCGATAGGGTTTGGCTCGTAGCGGGAGCCAACGCTAAAAAAGAAGGCGATGCTAGCGGAACGCATACCTGGCATGTGAGCGGTAAGTAAGCGTAGGCCATTTTGTAATGTAGTGCGTTCGTAATTCATCCAACTACTTGTTAGGAACTTTCTCACAAGCTGTAGGGCTGAGAAAGTTCCTAACTGCTCCTTCTGTCTCCGGGTGAAAAGGTTTTACTATCAAGGATTAACGGCTAAAAGCGCGATATTCCTGTGTATACACCGCAGGATTCATAAAATATGTTTCATCGCATGTCCTGCTGTATTATAGACGGTTTCAGCCTGTGTCGCAACTGAAATAGAAGAGAAAAGGGGAAAGGTAGCCCATTTGGGTGCTATGAATGGCTGTGATTGTTGCGGAGAGATGGAAAAAGGCTCGCTTGTATAGATGGCTCACTACTAGGAGTGAAAATCGTCAGTACAGAGGGGAAAAGCAGCAGAGCAAGCATTAAGTTGCCCTGCTGCTGCTTGTGTGATTCCTGCCAGGAAAGGTTTAGAACAGGCCGATGTCGCGACCGATTTCACCCAGGCCGCCGAGCATGCCCTCATCGCGATGCCCGCGTTCGCCATAGTCATTGTAGCCCCTATCACCTTCGAAGCCGCGCTCCATGTGGTGTTCAACGCCACCGAGCAGCATCTCGCCACCGATCACGGCGGCGGCACCGCCCAATGCGCCCATCGCGTATTTGCCCGCGTTGCCCTGCATCATGCCGCCCAGGCTACCCATAATGCCTCCCTGTTGGTTCTGTTGCGGTATATTGGCAGGTGTGGGTACGACACCTGCTAGACTGGTATGGCAACTGGGACAGTTTGGTGTGCCTAAGGGTGTCATTGCCATGCAGACCGGACAGCGCAAAATCATTGGCTGTTGACCAATCATCGGCTCAGCTTGATAGCCCCCTTGGGCATACTGTGGTTGACCATACGGTTGTTGCGGATATTGCGGCTGACCGTAAGGTTGCTGTGGTGGGTATTGTGGCTGACCGTAAGCTGGTTGCTGTGGTGGGTATTGTGGTTGACCGTAAGCTCCCTGCTGTGGTGGGTATTGCGGCTGGCTATACGGTTGTTGCTGTGAGTATTCGGGTTGCCCATACTGGGAAGGATATGTCTGCTGGGGTGGATACTGGGGAGAAGACTGCCCCGGTTGTGTATAGCCAGCTTGAGCAGGTTGCACGGGAGTAGCTGGAGTGCCTAGAGTGCCTGGAGCGGCTGGAATAGCTGCCCCAAGCTGTGTGCCACAATTGGAACAGAAACGCTCGCCGGGCGCGCCCTGTCGTCCACAACTAGAGCAAAAGGCCGGTGCGGGATGGTTATTTGCGGCGGGAACGCCAGTAACCTGCACAGGCGTTCCACAATTTTGACAAAACTTTTTGCCGGTAACATCGCTACCGCAGGATGTACAGGTTGTCATGTGTCTCGACTCCTTCAATTTTTTCAGAGTACACTACGCTCAATCAATTGATTTCAGTGTAGCATAGTTTGGCAAATTAGTCTAACAAGAATCTGTGCGGATCGCTTTTGATATGATATTATACGCTCAATGAAGCTGAATAATATGGAGAGGGATGGAACGAGAATCGTATGACCGTCACCACAACGCAGAAGAGAGCCGTTGAGCAGTACTACAAAGACCTTGCCGCCTATGCCGAGAAACACGTCACCCATGAAACTGCTGTACGCAGTGCCTTTCAAAACTTGCTGGCAGCCTTTGCCCAGTCTGCCAACTGGGTGCTGATTCCCGAACAAGCCCTCGGCAACGGCAAACGTCCCGATGGCACCTTGCGCGACGCCTTCAACCTGCCGCGCGGCTATTGGGAGGCCAAAGACGGCCACGATGACCTCCAGATAGAAATTCGGAAGAAAATCAGCCTGGGCTATCCCATCTCCAACACCATTTTTGAGGACACGCGCCGCGCCATCCTGTATCAGAATAATCGCGTCGCCTTTGAAGCTGATCTGACCAACCCCAAAGACCTGACCGTCGTGCTGGACACCTTCTTTCACTACGCCGCACCCGATATCGCCACCTTTGAACACGCCGTCGCCGACTTTAAAGAGAGCATTCCCGACCTGGCACAGGGCTTGATGCAACGCATCCAAGAGGAACATGCGCGCAACAAACCCTTTGTTGCCGCCTTCCAAAGCTTCCTCGACCTCTGCCGAACCTCGCTTGACCCCAACATGAGCCGTGCAACCGTCGATGAAATGCTCATACAACACCTGCTCACTGAACGCCTCTTCCGTACTATCTTCAACAACTCTGATTTCACCAGGCGCAATGCCATCGCCGCCGAAATTGAAACGGTCATCCAGGCCCTCACCAGTCGCGCCTTCAATAGGTACGAGTTCCTGAAATCGCTGGACCGCTTCTACATCGCCATCGAAAACGCTGCCCGCAACCTGGATGACTGGTCGGAGAAACAGCACTTTATCAACATCGTCTACGAACGCTTTTTCCAGGGCTTCTCCGTCAAGCAGGCCGATACGCATGGTATCGTCTACACGCCACAGGAGATCGTCGATTTCATGTGTGCCAGCGTGGAAGAGGTGCTGCAACGCGAATTTGGCACCTCCATAGCCGAACCAGGAGTGCAAATCCTCGACCCCTGTGTAGGAACCGGCAGCTTCATCGTCAACCTGCTGCACCGTATCCCCCGCTCCAAACTGCGGCACAAGTACCTGCACGACCTCTACTGCAACGAAATCATGCTGCTACCCTACTACATTGCCTCGCTGAATATCGAGCATGAATACTACGAACGCACGGGAGAGTATCTACCATTTGAAGGCATCTGCTTTGCGGATACGCTGGAACTCGCGCAAGGCCAACAAATGTCCATGTTTGTCGAGGAGAATACAGAACGGGTGAAGCGCGAGAAGGATGCGCCAATTATGGTGGTGATTGGCAATCCTCCTTATAACGTTGGGCAGAGAAATGAGAATGATAATAATAAAAATCGCAAGTACCCAGTGATTGACCAAAGAATTAAAGAAACCTACGTAAAAGACTCTAAGGCAACACTCAGAACACAACTCTATGATGCATATGTTAGGTTTTTCCGTTGGGCAACTGATAGATTACAGGGTCGTGATGGCGTCGTTTGCTTTATTTCGAATAACTCATTTGTTGATCAAATCACTTTTGATAGTATGCGCAAGCATCTTTTACAAGATTTTACACAGGTTTATCATCTCGATCTGCATGGTAATGTCCGCAAAAATCCGAAGCTTTCTGGTACAACACACAATGTATTTGGTATTCAGGTAGGAGTGGGTATTACAATTGCTGTGCGTTCCTCTGAGCACCAAACGAAAACCATCCTCTACCATCGTCTACCCGAATATTGGCATAAAACGCAAAAGTTAGCATTTCTTGCGAAACAGGGTAGTATTGGAAGCATTGAATGGAAAGAGTTACAACCTGATAACAGAAATACCTGGATTACAGAAGGTCTGCACTTAGAATTCACCCATTTCTTGCCCATGGGTACAAAAGAAAGCAAAAGCAGCAATGATACAAATGCGCAAGCAATTTTTAAAACCTATTCAGCAGGTGTAAATACGTCTCGTGATAGCATTGTATACGATTTTAATTCTGAGAGATTAGCAAACAGAATGACTCAATTTATCGAAGATTACAATTCAGAGGTCTCTCGTTGGGTAAGAGCGGGCCGTCCAATTCCTATTGATGACTTTGTACATTACGACAAGGTGAAATGGAGCCGTAATCTTAAACGTGATTTACGGAATGTACATTACGCTCAGTTTGTTTTGGACAACATCAGAAAAGCTATTTATCGCCCCTTTACAAAAATTTGTTTGTATTTTGCTGATATAGTTGTTGATGAGCTTGGAACTAATCGCTCTTTTTTCCCAATCTCAACTACTGAAGCTGAGAATAAAGCAATTTTGCTGAAAGTTGGCTCTGAATGGCCTATGTTTGCCTTGGCAATTAAAAATATTCCTGATTACTTGCCTCAGGGTGGGTCACGATGCTTACCTTACTACACCTACTCCGAAGACGGTAGCAATCGCCGTGAGAACATCACAGACTGGGCCTTGGCGCAATTCCAGGCGAAATATGGCTCCGATGTGACAAAGTGGGATATCTTCCATTACGTCTATGCCATGTTGCATCATCCACAGTACCGCGAACGTTATGCAGAGAACCTCAAGCGTGACCTGCCACATATACCCCTGCTCCACAACAACGAGCCATTTCTCACGTGTGTCCGTATTGGCAAGCGGTTGATGGAGCTGCACTTGCACTATGAGCAAGCGAAAGAATACCCTCTTCAATGGCTAGAAAACCAGGATATTCCATTCTCCTGGCACGTCAAAAAGATGCGCCTGACAACGGACAAAACAGCACTTGTCGTCAACGAAAGCTTGACCCTAGCAGCGATACCGCCAGAGTGTTTCGCCTATCGCCTGGGCAACCGCTCCGCCCTGGACTGGATTATTGACCAATACCAGGTGAGTGAAGATAAACGCAGCGGCATTGTGAGCGATCCCAATAACGCTGATGATGAGGAGTATATTGTGCGTCTGGTTGGCAAGGTGGTGACGGTGAGTGTGGAGACGGTGAAACTGGTGGACGAGTTGGCGAAGGAAGTGAAGCAGGAGGAGTGGTTGGGCTAAGGGGGGGTAAGCGGTGCTGACAGGGTTTGTGAATTATTGCTCATGATGCGATGGTAGCTACTAGGGCGACCTGTTACCTGTCCCCCAGACAGGGTTGGATCGCCCCTACTATACTACGATACCTGTCATGCACGATATGCGTGTATAGTAGGGGCGATCCCTTGCGGTCGCCCTGGCAATAATTGACAAGCCTTGTTGAGGGAAGTGGAAAGCGAGACATTCTGGTACTTTCCGCAAAACCCGATCCACAGTCAAGGCTCAAAGAAAAAGTGAAGTGTCGTAGTTTACGATCTAGAAACTCATCATCATTCCCCGCTACTTCCGCTCTTTCACGAGCAAAATACCCTCACATGGTTGAAGCTCTCCTAGAATCCGTTTCTTCAAGATGAGCAAATCGAGATACATTTCGTGCAGCAAATCTACGAAGCTTTGAAGCTCTTTCTCCCTGTCAGAACGGTAACGCAAAAAGCGTCTCTGTATGGTCCGGTTTGAGGAAACATACTTCAAATTAACAGAATAGTAAATGATACAGACTTGGTAAACAACCATTGCAACATTAAGCATTGCTAAGCGAGCTTGAGTGAGGTCGAGGTCGCGGGCGAGGGTCAAAGAGCGTGAAAAGCGAGCGTCTGGAAATAAACTCGACATTTCTTGAAGGAGAAGCTCAGGTAGCGTGACAGGCGTGCCCACCCAGGAAAGCTCTT
This sequence comes from Ktedonobacterales bacterium, assembly GCA_038209195.1. Taxonomy (GTDB): domain Bacteria; phylum Chloroflexota; class Ktedonobacteria; order Ktedonobacterales; family Ktedonobacteraceae; genus JBBQXY01. The sequence continues at coordinate 21,573 of JBBQXY010000063.1, forward strand.
TTTCATCATTGAGCCAATAGCCAACGTCTGTTGGTAATCCACGAAGGAGAGCAGCGTCTTGCGCCAATTCTCCCTTCTTTGGCAGTCGATAGCTCCATCCAGCAAGGTCACGTTCCGTCAACCAGCTACAGAAGGCTTTAGCATCTGCGCGACGCACACCTAGGATCGGTCGATTTCCCCAACCACGAGTAAAACGATACGAGGCCCAATGGTCTGGTTGCATATAGCTGCCTCGTTCTCGCATCTCATCGAGAAAGACCTGGTATTCTGCGCAGGTAATCAGAGAGGTATCGACGAACGTTTCCTCTTTCAGGTGAACCATGCGGCGGAGACGTCGTGCAAGGAGTGCATTGGCAATCACATGCTGGCGTTCCGGATCGGTATCTTCTACACCTTCCTTCAGTAGGGTGTCCAGCCGTACTCGCATGTCTGGACGAACTGTATGTGCTTCTGTGTCACAATCAATGGCGAGTTCAATGGCAGAGGCCTGAGGATGCTCTTCTTGCAAACAGGCCTCCAGAATGGGGGTAGCATCTGCCATCGAACAGTAGAGCCGAATGGTCTCCCGCCACCATGTTTCCCCTACATGAGTGACGAGAAGCTGTCCCTGCTGTTTTTCCTTGAGAGAGCAGGCTGCCAGAAACTCCTGAAAAGTGAGGTGGGCAAAGCTGTAGACCCCGTTCTCGCGTTCGAGGAGCAGACCACTCATTTGCTCCACTTTCTGCAAAAAGGCAGCGGAATTGACAGAGGTAGTCATCCATTTCAATGGCTCCTCGATAATATGTTGTGCTTCGTCACAAGCAATATCGCGAATACCCCGACTCATCATGTGAGCGGCTAGTGGTGCAAGAACGGCCTGTGTCTGCACAGGGGTAAATTCGAGGTTCTGACCGCGTGCCTGTTGTCGTTTGCCCAGAAATACCTCACACATCTCGGCATAGAGTGCGCAGCGATTGCCAGGAAGTTCGCCGCCGTAACGGTGGACGGTAGCAATCATGGTGAGCAGGAGGGGATTGACAGTGAGGTCAAAGATCTCCGGTGTCGTGCGCAACCGTTGGAGCAACGCATCTGCATCATTGCTCGCCCGCATGCGCACGCCGGGATCATCTTTCAACTTGCTCATGATCTCAATGGCCAGGTACCATTGATGGACAAAGCGCTCGACTTGTTCAGTGGTGAAGGGCCGCACTTCGAGGACGGCTACATTAGGCAACGGATTACTGCGGTAGCCAAAGGGGCGCGATGTCACTAGAAAGCGGTTCCTGCTCCAACTGCTCATCTGCTGTTCAACCCAGTCGACGACCTTCCTGCGCGCTTGCGGGTCTGCCACCTCATCCAGTCCATCGAGCATAACCAGACAGCGGCCCCGACGCAGTTGTCGTTGGAACCAGCCTTCTGGTGGTGTTGCTTGCTTCCAATGCGTGAGGTGATCTTGGATGGCGTTGACGAGGGTATAGTCTGCGTACTCGTTGATAGACTGGACATGGTCCCGCAGAAAAAGGAGAATCGGCATTTTGCCAGGGAGAGGATGCTGTTTGCGGCGGTGGAAAAGTTTGTGCTGGGCCGTCAGGCCTAACACGACATGCTTGAGCAGTGTCGTTTTACCACTTCCTGGAGGCCCAATCACCACCAGATGCTGCTGGCGGAGCGAAGTAGCCGTCAGGTAGTCCCAGAGGGAATGAGTCTTCTCTACGAGCAGTGTGTGTGGAACCTGAATCGGACTCCCACTGGCGGCTTGTGGCGTGGAGGGATCAATACGCAATTCTACGAAGACCTGATCGAGTTCCAGCGTGTACGTTCCCAGTGTACTCAGCCCTTTTACATCGAAGTCGCGGTGTTGATAGCGCAGGTAGTTGTAGTACTGGCGATGGTAGCGAGAGAGTACGGTGATCGTCCACTGCTTGAGCCATGTAGCAATATGTTCGGCGAGCGGCTCTTCGAGCTTGCCCCACACTTTGCCAAGAAAGCCGATGACGAATACCCCCAGTTCATAGAGCAGAAAAACGGCCAGTGACTGCAACGGATGCTTGGTGAGATAGTAGGTGACTGCTCCAGTGGGAATGCCCAGAGCGGCTAGCACCGGTATAACGGTGGGCCAGATGCGCTGAAGAAAAGGAGGCGTCGGTGGCGTTGGAGATGTGGGCTCGTTGCTCATAGCGGTTTCCTTACTCCCTGAACACAACTCTTTCCTGCATGGGTATTGAAGTCTCAATGCAAATTATAGGTTTTCAACACGATAGCATATGTGATCGATTACGTGCTGAGTATAGCGAAAAAGTTCATGAAACACAAGAGGTTCTACTGGCAAGAAAAACCTTGACACAATACGATATATCGCTTATATTTCGCAAAGGTGTTAATTCTTAACATGCAAACATTTGGCAACATAAAATATTATATACGTAAATGAAAGGGAAAAAGAAAGTTGACTCCCGCCATTGTCCTTGATTTCGTGAATGTGTTCTTCGCAGGTATGCTGGCCGGCATCGAGTTCGTGATTCACTATGGGTTGCGTGGGCCCGTCGAGGTTCTGGACGAACATGCACAGCTCCAGCTTCGTCAAGCACTGGTAATGAGGTTGCGTGTGCTGGTACCCGCCTTCTTTGCGCCGACGGCGGTGTTAGGGATTGCCCTAACGGTTCTCAATGGTGGCGACCCGGCTTTTGGTTTCGGTGTGCGGCAGTGCTCGCCGTGTGCATCTGGATCTTGATCAGGGTCGTGGGCACCGTCCCTATCAACAGTGCCACGGCTGACTGGCAGCTCAGCGCGCCACCAAAGAATTGGAAGGAGTTGGTCGATCGCGCCGAGCGGTTCCATATTGTGGGGGTCTGGGCGGCTATTCTGGCATTTGCGTTCTTTTTGACTGCGGTGGCATTCAAGCTGGTCGTTCATTAACCTTTGAGAAAGCAGCTTATGGCAATGCCTAAACGCATTCGCGCAGTGCTACGTTTCCGCTGATCGTGCGTAGTTTCATCAAAGCTACAACTTCGAGCTGGCGTACACGCTCGCGGGAGATGCCTAGCTCTTTGCCAACTTCGAGCAGAGTGCGACTACGACCATCACCTATACCATAACGCAGGGTGATTACGGAACGTTCGCGTGGCGTCAGTAGGGCGAGGGCGCGATGCAGTTCTTCACCTAAGAGGTGCTGGGAAGCCGTTTCGGCTGGTGCAGGCGTCGTGCTATCCTCTAGGGTATCGGCTAGTGAGTAGCGCGCTTCATCGTCAACTGGCGCATCCAGAGAGACTGGTTGTTCTATCACGCCGAGCAGATCGATTACCTCGTTGACTTCTAAATTGCAGGCGGCGGCAATTTGCTCTGGCAGTGGATCGAGTCCATTTTCTTGCGAGAGCTGGGCCGCTACTCTGCGTACTTTGCGCAGCCGTGTGGCGACATGTTCAGGAAGATGGATCAGGCGCGATTGTTCGCCTGCCGCTCGACTGACCGCCTGACGAATCCACCAGGTGGCGTAGGTTCCAAAGTGGCAGCCGCGACGATAATCAAATTTTTCGGCGGCGCGCATCAAGCCAAGATTTCCCTCTTGAATAAGATCATTGAGAGGGACACCCGTACTGGTGTAGCGACGCGCAATGGCGATGACCAGGCGCAGATTTGATTCGATGAGTTTGCGGCGCGCCAGTTCTTCACCTGCCGCGGCTCGTTGAGCCAGGTCAATTTCTTCTGCATGGGTGAGCAGACCTAGACCACGAATGTCACGCAAGTAGCTCTGAAAAGCATCTTCAGCACCTGTTGACTGACGCGTGGCTGTTACATGAGTACGTCGTACACGTCCGGGTACATCCTCTAACGCATCAAGATCGGGAATACCTTCTTCATCGGAGAGCAGTAGCGCACTTACCTCATCCAATGGCGCATCGAGCTCGCGCAATGGTTCTGTAATGCGCTCTGGTACAGTTTTTGCGAGTGGCGCACCAAGATCCAATTCATATTCACGAGAAGTGGTTGGAGGAAACATAGTTGTTGCCATTGCACGTGCGGACAACATCGTCCTATGCATCTCGCTGGCAGGGTTTACAATTGCCATCATTCCACGCTCCCTTCGGGTAACTTGCCGACAAAATCAGCTGCCGGACTCCGCCTGGCCCCGTGGTCAGCTCTAACAGGCCCAGTAGCACACTGTGCTGCTTTATTTCTTTTTCTATCCCTTACATTGTAAAGAATAGACGCGGAACCTTACATCAGGTATTTACCTTACATAGCGTCAGGTTCTAACCTTATCTTGACGGGTCATATATGTCGTGATAGGTTGTGCGCGAGCCATTGACTGACAGGAAAGACGACATGAGAAGCTAATATCGGGTTATATCACAAAATGTATGGAATTGCTAGTGATATTAGCCTCTTCTGTCAGTGTATCACGATGAAAAACTAGTGCTTTGTTTCTCTTCATGTGACTTGCCGCCTTCGGCGGCAGAGGAGAGAGAGAGAACTAGGGCGCAGCCCTAGAACCCAGTCAAGGGGCTGCGGCCCCTTGCATCCCTGCTTGTCATATGAGGAGAAACAGTGTAATAGCTTCGCATTTACTTGGTTCATACTTATATATACGTTTAGAAGTTATTCAATGGTTTTAAGAATAGCTGTTGTCTTTAGGAGACGCCGCTAACTCTATGCGTGGGTAGTTTATTTTTGGTCGGGATGATCCTCTTCAGAGGGGTCGGAGACGAGATGACCATGTTTCATGCTCGCTTTCAAAGATTGTATTCACCGCTTTCACGAAGTGTTGTTTAAAAAAGTTTCAATGCTGTTCTATATTGATGCTTGACTTTGCGGGGGGAGAGCGTGTATAGTTTGAGCATGAGAAAATAAAGACTTGGAACGAGTGGAGTAGAGAGAATCGGTCCGCCAGCGAGTGGAGGTCATCGGGTGCGAGCCTCCTACGGAAACGCCTCTTGAACGTGACTCGGAAGTCGAATGCTTGAAACGATGCGTTGGTATCGAGGTAGGGCATTTCGGGGCTGGCCCGTTATCGCTGGCGAGAGGATAATTAACCCCTTACTGGTTGGGCGGGTGAATTATCAAAACAAGGTGGTACCACGAGTAACGCATAGCACTGCCCTCGTCCTTGCGAGGAGGCAGTGTTTTTTGTTACAAAAAAGGAGTACTACGACATGTTGCCCAACCGTTACAATTTCGCCGAGGCGGAGCCAAGACTGGCTCGTTTGTGGGCCGAAGCCAACATCTATGCTTATGACCCCCGTGGTTCTGGCCCAAATTTTAGCATTGATACGCCGCCGCTCTCTGTTTCCGGTCAACTCCATATCGGGCATTGCTTTTCCTATACGCAGGCAGATGTCATTGCCCGTTACCGCAGAATGCGCGGAGATCGCGTCTACTACCCCATGGGTTTTGATGACAATGGCTTGCCCACCGAACGCTTTGTTGAAAAAACCATTCAGCGCAAAGCGGTTGAGATGGGACGCACGACTTTTATTGAAGCTTGCCTGGCCTTGACGCAGCAGACAGAAGACCGCTTTGAAATACTGTGGCGTCGGCTAGGGCTGAGCGTTGATTGGCGCTATCGCTATTCCACCATTTCACCAGAGTCACGGCGAGCATCGCAGTGGTCGTTTATCCAACTGCACCAGGCCGGATTGACCTATGCCCAACTGGCCCCCTCACTCTGGTGTCCAGAGTGCCAAACCGCCATTGCTCAGGCAGAAGTCATTGATGCCATCCTACCAACACAGTTCTCGACATTGGCTTTCACCTTAGCGGATGGAGGCACCTTGCCGATTGCGACGACACGCCCAGAGCTACTACCCGCCTGTGTCGCCATCTTTGTTCATCCAACGGATACGCGCTACACGCATCTCATTGGACACATGGCGAGTATAGACTGTGGGGCGTTTGCTGATGAGCAAGCTATCACTGTTCCTATTCTGGCTGATGCATTGGTCGACCTCGCTAAAGGCAGTGGGGCAGTGATGTGTTGCACTTTTGGTGATGCGACAGATGTTCATTGGTGGCGTACGCATGCACTGCCATTGCGCGCTGCCATTGGGCGCGATGGGCGTATGACCGAACTGGCGGGAACATATGCAGGCTTGACCGTTTTGGAAACACGCCGCCGGATTTTACGCTACCTGCAAGATACGGGCCGCATTTTGCAGCAGGAGTCGATTGAGCACGCCGTTGGGACGCATGAACGCTGTGGCACACCAGTTGAATACTTGCAGACGCGCCAGTGGTTTATTCGTGTTCTTGATCAGAAGGAGCGGTTATTGGAGGCCGGGCGGCGCATTCGCTGGTATCCCGACCATATGCGCATTCGCTATGAGCATTGGGTTGAACATCTCCAGTGGGATTGGTGCATCTCGCGGCAACGCTACTTTGGCGTTCCATTTCCGGCCTGGACATGTCGCTCATGTGGTGAAATAGTGTTAGCGGTACGGGAGCAGTTGCCAGTTGATCCGCAAACTACGCAGCCGTTACAGCCTTGTCGTTGTGGTGCGTCAGATTTTGTACCAGAGCCAGATATTATGGATACTTGGGCGACATCTTCCTGCACACCAATGATTATTGGACGCTGGCCCGATGATCCAGCTTGGTTTGCGCAACACTTTCCGCTCAGCATGCGTCCCCAGGCTCATGATATTATTCGTACATGGGCGTTCTATACCATCGTCAAAGCACTTTACCATACTAACGAGATACCGTGGCGCGCCATAATGATTTCTGGGCATGGTCTTTCGGCGGAACGGCGCAAAATTTCCAAGTCAGCGGCACATAACGAGGTTGGCCCTATGGAACTGATGGAGCAGGCGTCGGCAGATGCGCTGCGCTACTGGGCTACTAGCGGCCGCACTGGTGCTGATAGTCCTTTGAGCATGGAGAGCATCGCCAATGGTCGGCGACTGGTCACGAAACTGTGGAATGCCAGTCGTTTCGCGGAAAGCCGCTTGAGCGATTTTGCCTATCACGCCGAGCCAGAGGAGTTGTTGTCGACGGATCGCTGGTTGCTTTCGCGCGTAGCCAAAACCATCGCCGTTGCCACAAAGGAGTTAGACAACTATGAATACGCGGCGTCGCGTGCTGAAGCTGAACGCTTCTTCTGGTCAGACCTTTGCGACAACTACCTGGAATTGGCGAAAGCGCGCCTGTATGGTGAGCCTGGGCCTGCCCGCTACGCCGCGCAGTGGACGCTCTATCATGCGTTGTTGACCGTACTCAAGTTGTTGGCGCCGCACCTTCCGTATATTACGGAGGAGCTCTATCAAGGTCTTTTCCGGCAATGGGATGGAGCCATATCGATCCACAGGGCTTCCTGGCCGGAGGAACAGCCACAATGGCTCGATAGCGAGGCAGAAGCAACAGGAGAGCTCCTGTTGGACATATTACGCCAGGTTCGACGCCACAAGGCCGAGCGTGGTATGTCGGTCGGAGCCCAATTAGCGACGATGTATATTCGTGTATCGTCTTCACATCGTCCTGCTTTAGCCTTGGTACAGGTTGACCTGAAAAGTGCGACGCGTGCGCAACAGATTATGCTGGATGAAAACGCACCAAATGGAGCATGTCAAACGTTACAAAATAATGACTTGCTGATTGAGGTATAGTCTGGACGTATGGTGGTAGGGCCGATAATGCACAGTAACGAATGATGATACCAATGTAGGGGCCGGTTTACC
>JBBQXY010000064.1:0-28996 GCA_038209195.1 Ktedonobacterales bacterium
GGGGGACAGGTATCGGGGGCCTTGTGCCTGTCCTGGTGGGGGGTCTGGACATCCCACAGGACGAGGACAAGCACAAGGCCCCCCATCGACCGCCGCGTCCTTATTACCTGCCCCCCAGGCAGGGTGTTGTCCCTACACACCACTCCCAAGCCTTATTTGAATGGTATTGCGATTTATCACGCCCTACCTTGCGAATGCAAGGTGGCAGAGTGAGGATTGGAGGTGAGGTGGCAGGGTGGGAATTGAGGCAAGGTGGCAGAGTGAGGATTGGAGGTGAGGTGCCAATTTTGTCCAAAAGATGTATAATCTGTGCGGGTAAGTTGAAAAGGCCATATTTCCCTGGCACTTGCTGAAATGACACATTTAAAGGACTTAAGATTGCATGGTTACACTTACACTTCCGTTGGTTCTATTTATTGTGATGACTGAGGTTTCGATAGGGTCGTTTACGGTACTCTTTTTTTTGGATTGGCGCAATAACGTCAAACGCAATTTTCTTGTCACTTACGGGCTGATCTATATTGTCTTAACGGGTCTGACGTATCTGTTCCAACAGAGCTTTTCGACGCCGGGGCTGCTGGATACTTTTAAGCAGCTTGATAAGGGCTGGACAGGGTACCTGGCTCTACCGTTGTTGCTCTTCCTGCTTTTGATGCTGCCGTATAACTTTTTGCTGTGGTTCGACAAAAACGCTGGTGTCGATGGCAAAGAAAAAGGGGCAGGTTTCTCACGAGTGCGTTTGCTGCGCTTGATTAGTGGCTTGCTGGCGGTGTTGTCTGGCCTCACGACGCTGTTTGTTTTGGCGATGATCTATCGCCCGATTGCAGCTAGCAATGCTGGTGGTATCTTTACAGTGGGCAGTTTCTTTGCCGCCGCGCTGGCACTGGGGGGAGTGATGACGGCGATGTGGCTCGGTCACTGGTATCTCGTCACGCCCGCGCTGTCGGAAAAACCGTTGCAGTTTGCTACTACGCTGGTGCTTGTGGGTATCCTGGCGCAGGTACTCTTCGCCGTGACGGCTGGCCCGACCACTATATATGCCGTTCAGCCTAATGGCTCGAGCATCACAAATCCAGCCGTGACGGTGACTACTACTGTATCGGCAGCAAAGCCAGGGATAAAGCCAGTGGGGAGTGCGGTCGCCACGCCATTGAGTGCTGATGCCATTGGCTGGTTGCGTATCCTGGTTGCATTCGTCTTGCCGCTGATACTGGGTGGATTGGCCTGGAAACTCATTCGGGATCGCTCATTCCAATCTGCCACCGGTATGCTCTACCTTGTCGTCGTGTGCGCTTTGGCTGGAGAGGCCATTGCACGCGGATTGTTCTTGATGGGGATAAGTTAAATAGACGTAAACAGAACAAAAACAGGCGATCAAAATGATCGCCTGTTTTTGTTCTGTTTACGTCTATTACCCTTTTTGGGCTGCTCTGCGAGCCTTTTCGAGATCTTTGAGTTCGCGGCGTAGGATTTTACCGGAGGCGACTTTGGGAATGGCCTCGATAAACTCGACGGTGTGAATCTTTTTATAGCCGGCCAGTTTGCCGTTGGCGAAGGCGACAATTTCTTCGGGGGTAACGTCTTCGTGGCCCTTGCGGATGACGACAAAGCCTTTGGGCAATTCACCTGCATCGTCGTCGGGAATACCGATGACAGCGGAGTCCATGACGGCGGGATGTTCCAGCAAGAGCGACTCTAACTCGGCGGGGGCAATGCCAAAGCCTTTGTACTTAATCATCTCTTTTTTGCGGTCAACGATGTACGTGAAGCCCTCGGCATCTACATGACCGATATCGCCGGTGTAGAGCCAGCCATCGCGTAGGGCACGGGCGGTCTCTTCGGGAGCTTTCCAATAGCCTTGCATAATCTGGGGGCCACGAATGACGATTTCGCCATCTTCGCCCAGGGGCAACTCGCGCTCACCTGTTTCAAGGTCCACAATTTTCTGCTGGGTGTTATGCACAGGCATCCCTACGCTATCCAGGCGGATCAATGCTGGATCACGCGGTTGTGAATGTGTCAGTGGAGAGGCTTCCGTCATGCCGTAGCCCTGCACAACTGTGACCCCTGACTTTTCCTGTAGTTTGCGAGCGGGCTCCATTGGCAAGGGGGCTGCACCAGAGAAGATATACTTGACCGTCTTCAGCTTGCTCAGGTCAACGGGCGCGTTCGCGAGGGCCAGCACAATGGGGGGAACCACAAAGAAATAGGTCACACCATGTTTCTGACACAATTCCAGCGACTGTAATAGATCGAAACGTTCCATCATGATCTGGGTGCCGCCACTGGCGAGAAAACTGCCGGTGAGCATTACGCCGTAGATGTGGTAGAACGGTAAAAAGAGCAAGGCCACGTCAGTAAAATTGGTATGGAGAGCAGTGGTGAACTGGAGGTTGTTAGAGGTCAAGTTGCGATGGGTGAGCAAGGCACCCTTGGGAAAACCCGTTGTACCCGAAGAATAGGGCAAAGCCAGCAGGTCATCACCACTAATATCAACATGTGGTGGATGCTTGGGAGACGAGGCACGCATCAATTGCGCGAACGGGATGGCGTTGGGCAGACCATCGGGAACGCTATCACCCGTGACCACGAAATGTTTTAGATGCGGGAACGACCTGTCTTGCAACACCTGCTGCACCATTGGTACGAGTTCGCGCTGCACCAGCATAGCTTTCGCTTCCGAGTTCTCAAGCTGATAGGCAATTTCACGGTCTTTGTACGCTGGATTCATGGGGCTGACAACCACTCCGATAGAGGCGGCGGCGATGAAGGTGATGGTATACTCTGGCCGATTGGTGGTGAGCAGACAGATGCGATCACCTTTGCGCATACCCAGATTGTAGAGGCCATTGGCTATACAATTAACCATCGAAACCACTTCACGATAGGTGAGGGCGAGGTCATGATAAATTATGGCGGTGCGATCAGGGGTACGTTCAGCGGCAGTACGCAGGAGTTGGTCATAGGGAACGTCGGGAAATTCTACGGGTGGGCGAAAAAGTTCGGGTGCAATCATTTTTGCAGACATGCCTGGAGTCCTTTCTGATTTGGGCAACCGCCATGGTTGCCACAATAGTGCGTTCAGAAAACTGATACGGGACACGGGATAACGTGGCACATTGCTTTAGCCACGCTATGAGGCGTTGTACTGTAGCATACTCTAGTTGAGCTAAGGGGTCAAGGGGAAATAAAATTTGCCGCAATCCTTTAAATTTCGTGTTACAATGTCATCAATACCTGTAGAGTACTTCAAAACGGCTGTTTTGCAGATTTGAGGGAGAGTAAGTAAGCAAGATGAGCAATCGTATAGATGTCGCGGGCCTCAATTGGTCTGGCGGGAGAACGATACCGGCTTTTCAAACACCACAGCACCTCATCATTTACGACATACGCACGGCTTCATTTCCGGTACAGCTCAGCGCATGCAGCGCGGCGGGTCTCATTAACCGTCCGCAGCCAAGAGTATATCTCATCACAAGTGATGAAGATCAGTTCTGGCTCACTACGGAGTTAGGCTCTATCCCGCAAGAAACATCACCATCTAATGGAGAAGGCGTGCTTGATGGCATGCTGATCCCTTTTCGCGATGCCATCCAGGGCATGATTATTTATGACCCGAACGTACCCGATACAATCAATATCGCTACGACGCTGGCGGGACAGCGCAATGGTATTGTGGTGAACCTGGCACAAGCGCAGGATTTACAGCAGGCGTATGGCTTGCGCACCTTGATGGACTTGCGCAGTTTCCAGTGGAGCAATGGTACGCAGGCGTATGCATGGGCGATCCAAAACCTGCTACCAACCAGTACCTCGCGTGTGGTGGCAGGATTGAACTCCAATATTCCTACAGGCATTCGCTCGTTTTTGGTGGCGACGGGAGCCTTTGTTTACTGGCTCGACTCGCGTCACATGTGGCCCAACATCCCCACTAGCCTGCAATCGGATCGGGATATGATGCAGCAAATTTTCAAAGACTATCCGCCAGGGGCACCCCACATGGGTTGGTTTATTGATGAAAGTAGTGGCGTGGCCCTGACCTCAAACGCGGGGTTGCCGGTGGTGGCGAGCGATTTTTTCACAAACATGGAGGTGTGGACGGCTATTCAGCCCACCGTGCCAATCAGGCATCCACAGCCGCCACCGATAGTGCCAGCAGTAGCGCCCAATAAAATCTATATCTCATTCACGGTCAGCGATGGTGATAACCTGCAATACGTGCAACACAAGATGTTGCGTAACTGGCGTGACCCAGGGCATGATGGCTCATTTCCGCTGGGCTGGACGATATCGCCGCTGTTGCTGCAAGCCGCGCCGAGCATGCTCTCGTACTACTATCAAACGGCCAAACCTGCCGATGAATTTGTGGCGGCCCCCAGTGGTGCAGGCTATATGTTTCCTTCGCGCTGGCCCGCGCAACTATTGCCGCCTTTTCTACAACTGACGGGCCAATTGATGCAAGAGCTAGGGCTGTCGACACTGGAGGTATTGGATGTCGACTTCCTGATGAGCACTGGCATCCCCATAATCGCCAACCTGCGCCAATCTGGTATGGTTTTCGAGGATACCAAACTGCAACAGGTTTTCGTCCAGGCACTTTTGCCATATGGCGTCCATGCGATACTGAGTGGTTCAGGCGTGAAGGCACCTTTCAAAAGCATACAGGATACCATACCAATAATCCAAAATCTGGGGTTAGCCGATAATGTAGGCAAAACGCTCGACCTCGTACACGGCGCGGTGACGACCTCTAAGCCTCCATACTTCCTGAATGTCTATGTCATGGCCTGGACAATGACACCGACCAACATCAAGCAGGTGATTCAGCAGTTGGGCAGCCAATATGAAGTAGTGTCACCAGGCACACTCGCCAGAATGGTTGCGCAAGCGAGATAATGAGACAAGTCTATCGCCAGCCTAAAGCTGACTGTTATCGTTTGACAAAGGGCGTCCGTGTCACGTTGCAGGGCGAGGTGGGGCTGGCCATCTGTGCCTACCCTCTGCGCATCGTGCGCGTGAGTAGCACAGCCGCTCGACTGTTGCAATGTTGCCAAGATGAACGCACCTGTGAAGAACTGGCAGCAGAGCTGCAACTCCCTCACAAACGGGTACAGGCACTGTACACAAAACTGTGCGCGAAAGGTCTTTTGGAGGCCGGGCCAATATTGCCTCCAGCCACATGGCCCCAGGTCTCCATTATTATTCCCACGCATAATCGCGCCAAACAGCTTGAACGCTGTCTCCGTTCACTCTGTGCATTAGAGTATCCAAAAGCCAGTCTGGAAATTCTCATTGTCGATGATGCCTCAACCGACGAGACAACCACCATGCTGCAACATATCATGGAAGAGACGGCGATCCCTATAAGGGTGTTGTCCCATGAAACACAACAAGGTGTAGCCCTTTGCCGCAACAGTGGAGCGGAGGCGGCACGTTTTCCATTGTTGGCCTATATCGACAGCGATTGTGTTGCCTCCCCTGTCTGGCTCAAGGAGCTGGTACCGATTTTCCAGCGTGCCGATGTCGCCGCGGTGGGAGGTATGATTCGGGCCTACGAACGTGAAAGTATGCTGGGGCGTTACGAGGATGTGCGTTCATCGCTCTTTATGGGCAATCGTCCACAAGAGGTGAGCCTTACAGGGTCATTGCAGTATCTGCCAACGGCAAATTTCATCGTGCGGCGCGAGCGATGGCAACAAGTGGGCGGTTTTGCCCCACTCACCTTCGGCGAGGACGTCGATTTCTGTCGCCGCCTCCTGGCCCACAACGCCCACATCCGTTATGTTCCCCAGGGAGTCGTCTACCACGATTACCGTACACGACTCCAAGCATTTCTGCGTATTCGCGCCTCCTACGCCTCAGCCGAGGCGGCTCTCCTACAACGACACCCTGAAGAGCGGCGTGTACTACTGCTACCGCCGGAACAAGCGAGCTTCGCGGGATTAGCGGTGGGAGGGTTGTGGGGATGGGTGATTGCAAGTAGCCACATCTTTCGGCCCGTTGCTAACCCCGCCATCAGGGTACCCGCGAGGGGTACCCCTACCATGGACGAACCCGCCCCCACCACTTATCACGGTGGACGGGGTGCGACAGCCGTCCATGGTAGGGGTACCCTTTACGGATACCCTGGAGTGGGGGATGGGGTCGAGATCGGCTCCCTCCTTTGTATAACCATTGCCTTCCTTCTATCGCTTTGGGGAGGGTGGAAGAGGTGGCGGAGGGTGCGGCGGGAGGGCGTTCCGGTTGGGCCATTGGTGGTTTTACGGGCGACAGTGCGGGGGAATCTTGCTTATACCTATCACCTGGCGCGGCATTTGACGCGCTATTACACGTTGCCTTTGTTGTTGGTGGGATTGATGCTGCCACCATTATTGGTGCTTCTTTTTATGCTCATGGGTATCGTCATTGGGGTTGATTACGTGCGTCTCCGACCGAATATGCGACTGGGCGCGTACGCGTGGTGTGCGGTGCTCGACGATTGTGCCTATGAGATCGGGGTTGTACGAGGGTGCGTACAGCATCGCACCTGGAAACCATTATGGCCGATTATCAGAAAAAAAGCTGCAAGGCCTGACTCACCCCATTAGCACACATTCGGGGTCACGAATTTGCAAGCTCTGTTGCACAAACCATTTTGTCGCGGGACAACCGCCGTGGCAGGTCGAGTATTGACCACAGCCTGTACAGGCACCGCCGCCCATAGAGCGATAAAAGCTAAAGGTGGCGGAGTTGCGCCATATCTCCTGAAAGGTGTTGTCGTGCAAGTTGCCTGCCTCAAATTCGGGAGCCTGGAAGAAGGCGCAAGGATAGACTTCGCCTTCGGGACAGACACAACAGGTAGCGGTAGCGGCACCACAGACATCCAAGCCAGGCAACTTTTGGCCGAACGCGTTAAGGTGAAAGAATGAATCGGCGGTTAGCACATCGGGATGCTGCTGGAGCCACGCGGTAAACTCGCGATACTGCTCGGTGGTGGGATGCAGTTCATGCCAGACGGCCTGTCCGCGCCCGGAAGGACGCAGGCGTGTCACGCGTAATTTGGCGTTGAAACTGGCGGCGATCTCATAGAGGCGGTCTAGCTCGGCGAAGCTATAGCGGGTCAGGACGCTATTAACGGTGAGACTGTGGTTCTCGGCGGCTAGCAGTTCCAGGCCACGCAGAGCACGCTGAAAGACGCCCTTGCCACGGATAGTGTCGTTCGTTGTCGCGGTTCCACCGTCCAGGCTGACCTGGAAGTAGAGCGGAGTATATTGTTTCAGGCGACGCGCCCGCTCAGCCGTAATTAAGGTGCCATTGGTGCTGACACACATGACGAGGCCGCGCTCAGTGCAACGTTCGAGGACTTGCCAGATACCGGGATAAATAAAGGGTTCGCCACCACCAAAGTGAAGCTGGAAGACCTGCATTTCCGCGAATTCATCGACGAGGGCCAGAGACTGTGGCGTGGTTAGCTCGCGAGGGCGACGGCGTCCTGAAGAGGAGAGGCAATGGACGCAGGCGATATTGCAGGCCGCCGTTATCTCCCAAGTGACGGTAAGCGGTGCTGAGAGGCCGCCCTGTAAAAAACGTTGCGAGCCGCGCCCCGTCTTTTGTGGCACCAACTCCCCCGTCTGCTGCATAGCGGTCAAGGCCAGAGGGTGTAGTTTGCCGACTGTACCACTATTACCATCGTTTTGAGATGAAGGGCGAATGTTCCGTCCAAAGAAACGCATTGGTGTTGTCAATGGAGTTGCTCCTCTGCCGATAAATTGGCGGTGGGCGCGCTAAAGCGGCCCCTACATTGGTTTCGCGCGGATTTGTTTCTATTCATTTTCGGATGTTGCGCGGATTTGTTCATTGGTTTCGCGCGGATTTGTTTCTATCCATTTTCGCTTCCAACCTTGATTCAAATATCCTCGACATGGATGTAGCCGCGTTTGACGTGGTCATCGAGGGCGGCAAAGAGTTTTTGTTTGCTGGCGAGGGAATAGTGGTGGCTCTCAATGGCGGCACTGATATTGCCGTGGTGCTGTTGTTGGCCCACGAGCATGAGTTCGATAAGTTGGGGTGAATTGATAAAGGAAAGGGAACCACGGTCGGCACAGCCATATTTGTAGAGGATGCCGCCAAAGGCTTCGCGGCGAATCTTTACCTCTGAGATGAGCTGATAATTGCCAGGGGATTGAGACATAGGATTGCTCCTTGGCCAGGTAAAGCACTGTATCGGTCCAAGAAAGCATACCTGGGAAAAGGGGCAAAGTCAAGGTTTCTGCTTCACTAGTGCGCGAGGCGATAGCGCAGTTGGTCGCGGGACATGTGGAGGATGGCGGCGGCCTGAACTTGATTGCCGTGACAACGTTCGAGGGCCTCGTGGACGAATTTGTGCTCGATATGGCTTAAAAAGGCTGGTAGGTCTAGCCCTTCGGGTGGCAGGGTGAGTTGGGCTTGCACCTCTTGCAAGCGCAGAGAGGCACTGCTGCCTGCTTTGAGGATATCATCTGGCAGATCTTTGGGGTAGATCACGCGGTTATCGCAGAGAATCTGCCCGCGTTGCAGGGTACTGCGCAACTGGCGTACATTGCCGGGCCAGGGGTAGCGCAGCAGAAATTTCATTGCTTCGGGGCTGACATGCAGGGGTTCCGTGTCTTCGCTGTGCTGCTGTTGTAAGAAATGTTCGATGAGCGGTTCGATATCCTCTGGTCGCTCACGGAGAGGCGGAAGAGTGATGGCGATAACTTCGAGGCGGTAATAGAGGTCTTCACGGAATTCTTTACGAGCAACGGCGGTCTTGAGATCAACATTAGTGGCGGAGATGACGCGTAGATCGACATGAATTTCTCGCGTGCCTCCCACGCGGCGGAAGCTACGCGTCTCTAGAAAACGCAGGAGTTTGGCCTGTAAGCCGAGTGGCATGGAGCCAATTTCATCCAGGAAGAGGGTACCGCCATCTGCCCGCAGCAGGTGTCCTTCGCGCAACATCTTGGCATCGGTAAAGGCTCCGGCCTCAACGCCAAAAAGTTCCGTTTCCAGTAGGGTGCCAGGGATAGCGGCACAATTGAGGGCGACAAACGGGCGACTGGCACGACGGCTTAAAAGATGAATGGTCTGTGCGGCAACATCTTTGCCTGTACCACTTTCGCCTTGGAGCATCACGGTCGTTGGGTAGGCGGCGACCTGATGAAGCATCGTCGCGACCTGGCGCATGGCCTCGCTTTTACCCACGACCATCTGTATAGTAGTGACAGCGTTCCCGGAGGGGAAACCCTGCTCAAATGAAGCCATTTGTCCTCTCACACGTACACCTCCATCCACAACTCGCTAGCTGATCAAAGCTGTTTAGTGCCCATTGCCGGTCGGAACATACACGCCACCGTTGAGGTAAAGCGGGCCACTGTGCTGTAATAGTTGCACAGGCTGGGAATTAGCAATCCATCCTTGGCCCGGCACAAACGTTGCGCCATTACCACCGTTGCCCCATTGTGACTCTGTTGCAAAAGAGTAATCCTGTTGCGTTGATTGCGGCAAGGCGTCGGTGGTAGGGCCTACGGCAGTCCAGGGGGGAGTCGCTGAGGCGGCATAACCTGGGGGGATATGACCATGACCAAGACCTGACAGGAGCAGTTCACGCGAAACAGGGGATAATTCCGTGATAGTCGGTTGCTGCCCAGTCATGGGTTGCACCAGACCGAGCGTAATCAGTTCAGAGGCCGCCTGGCAGATGACGTTCACAGGCATAGCCAGTTCCTGACACGCCTGCTGCAAGGTTGTACGCCCATCGATGCGTGTCAACAATTTCCAGCGTTCAGGTGTCATCGGCAGTTGCAGGTTCTGTTCGCGTAAGGATGAAAGGTCGACAGGCATCAACACCATATCGGCTCTGAGATAGGAACTGTTGGTAGGCAGAGGTGCCATAGGCGTAGTAATGCGCTGCGGTGGTGTTAGTGTAGATACGTTTGGCGCATCTGAGGCGGAAAATATATTCAGAGGGGGCAACGGTGAACTTGGTGTAGTAGGACCCTGCTGGTTAGTAAAAAGTTGAGCTACATTCATAGCTGGAGTAGAGGCATACGTATACTCCATTGATGGCTCTGGCGTCACTGGTGTAATAGGTGGCTGCTGTATTTGGATTGCTGGCGAGGCTACTTCTGGTTGTACACGCTGCGGTTGTAGTTGTTCTTGAGGCTTTACTACTGTCAGAATGGAAGGTAACAGGGACGTGCAAGAAAGAGCGACGAGCAATCTATCCGTGGGAGGTTGCTGGTCGTCCTCAAAATACAGGAGACCATTGCGCCAGTTGAGGAGTATGGTCAAAACGCTGGTGGCTTCTTTTGTGGCCCACGCACGCAACTCCTCGTGGTTGACATAGCCCAATTCCATTAAGGTCAAGGCTATGCGAGTCTCACCTAATTGTGCTTCGCCGACGGATTGGAGGGCATCTTGTAAGGCAGTTTGTGAAATAACGCCTGACTGTAACAGCCGTTCACCCAGTGTGGCATTGGCTCGCACAGGGCCGATGCACATTAATCGACCATCTCTAAAATAGAGTTCTACCCACTGTTCTTCTTGCTTAATGACGAGCAACCCTGTCTTCGCGTGCGTTTCAATTCCTTGTAAGATTAATGATAGACCGACTTGCTCCAACGTACCTATAAGAGACACAATAAATCACCGCCCGTCAAAAACGGCTCCTTGGCAAGCATCTTTTCCGTCCCCCACCGTTACGGAACTTTCCACTTGCAGCAGAGACCACTACGAATGTTGCAATACAATTATACGCCGACTCAATTGTCTTGCTTCATTACAAAGCATTCTAACTGTTGACGAACACTGTCAACATTGCTCTTCTAGCGGGGGCCAAACGTTGTAGCCCGGTAGAGTATGTTACTATATAGTATACGCCTCTACCCAAGCGATACAAACACAAAAAAGGTACGCAACCATTCTTGTAAGCGGAGGGAGAGGGATTCGAACCCCCGGGGCGATTAACCCAGCTGTTTTCAAGACAGCCGCAATAGACCACTCTGCCATCCCTCCATTGGCTAGTTTATCACACTTGATAGGCAATTGGGAAGAGGTACGCAAAAATTGGCTACTGCTTCGTTTATTGGTGCCAACTTTTGGCCTCTGTGCTTATTTGATAGGGGTGGTACTTTTTGGGGGATGAAAGCGAGGCCGGACGCCCACAAGGGGCGTCCCTACATATCTGGATTCCCCCACGGGTTCACATCAAGATTGACAGACCACTACCTTTTATCTGTTGAAAGCGAACTGTTTAGTGCGAATAGAGCGGCCTCATCTCACCACTGTGATGAGAGCAAGCACCTGATTCTCCACCTGACTGGCTGTAGGTTGTGTCCTGGCATTCGATGATATAGCCGTCACCTGGATCATCTGCACCAGAAAAACTTGCGATGCAGTTGAAATAACGGCAAAAGCCAGATGGTGGGTAGTAGATCAAAGTGCCAGCGTTAAAGTCATAACACCAAGGGTTATTGTTTATGCCTGCGCAGTGTGCTACCCGTTCCATCTGTTCATCCATCCTCACCGACGTAAGCATGATGACTGGCTGTTGTTCTAATGCGGCGTGCTGGCTGCTTTCATTGTCCTCGACGATGAGGGTAGCTCTTGTGCAAGGTCTGTATAGGGTTTGTATTCTGCGGCTATGGTGTGGATACATTGCACTCAACGTGCGTTACTCGATGAGGGATTCGATGGTGTTGAGAAAATCCTCAAGCTCAAAGGGTTTTTTTAAGCAAGGAAGGCAACGTTTTTTCGCATCCTCCGCGCACACCGTTTGATGGGCTGTGACGATGAATGCGGGGATGTGTACAAAGTCATGAAGCGCGTGGATGCTGTCATAAAGCTCGATGCCGTTCATTCCAGGGAGATTGTAATCCAGAATGAGCAGGTTTGGTATAAACAAGTCTATGACCTTCTGAGCATGTACCGCATCAGTAGCTCTGAGGGCTACATGCTGAGTTTCTTGGTGTATTGTCTCGACAATCAGTCCTGCGATGCTGTCATCATCCTCGACAATAAGGATTGTTTTCGCTTCCATGTGGGCCTCCTTTCGGTAAGAGTATAGTGCTGTCATAATAATCCCATATGACTTCGGATAGAGGTAAATAAGTACTTATGCTACTAGTACATATTACTGCGCTGGCTTGGTTACATGAAGTCTTGCAACTCATGTATTATTCTCATATCCTAGTGGAAGATCGTTGTTCCACCAGTTGAAAGAAGGAGCACCTGCACGTCTATGAAACTTCCACCATTAATTAGCGTCTTTCTATTAATGGTACTCAACCACACAAACACATCCGCGTTATCACCCTGGTTATGCTGAGCACCGTGAAGCATCTGGCGTGGCACGGAGATTCTTCGCTTCGCTCAGAATGACAAGGGCGAGGCATGACAAGGGCGAGGCATGACAAGGGCGAGGCATGACAAGGGCGAGGCATGACAAGGGCGAGGCATGACAAAGCTATACACGGGGTGATTGGTCAAGCAGTCGAGCACCATTCGTCCCTATTGAACTTTGCCTTAGTATAACAAAGCACCCAGCATACTTATTTTTTAACATCCACGCCAACGAGTTCGTGAATGTGCTTCAGGCCTTCTTTTTCCATGAAGGCGATGATGCCTCTGTTGATGCGGCCTGGTAAGGCTGTGCCTTCGCCGCGAATGCCGGTGACTACTTGGACAAGGTTGGCACCGGCTTTGATTTTCTCTAGCGCGGACTGTGCGTCTTTCACGCCGCCGACGCCAATAATAGCGATTTTTCCATTGGCTTGGCGATAGATATGCGCAATCTGCTCGGTTGCCATACTGCGGTAATCTGGATCGTCGCCGCTGAGTCCTCCTGGCTCGTTGCGCCAGCGCACGCCATACTTTGCTTTGAGAGCTGGATTTATGGTGGTATTGGTGGCGATGATGCCTGTTAAACCGTTATCGAGCACCACTGCAATAACATCATCGATAGCTTCTGGCGATAATTCGGGGGCGATTTTTACGAACAGGGGCTTTCTTGCGCCCAAGCTGTCCATTGTTTCGTTGACTGCCCGGACGATCTCCGTCAGAGGCTTTTTGTCTTGCAAGGCGCGAAGCCCAGGGGTATTCGGTGAGGAAACATTAATGGCAAAGTATGCAGCATAATCATAGGTGGTTTTGGCAACTATTGCATGGGCTTGAGGAGCGTCCTCTGGCGGGACTTCTTTGTTCTTCCCCAGGCTGATACCGATAGGAATGCCGCTTCCGTTATAGTTTGCAAGATTTTGTGCCACCGCTGCCATACCGGGGCTGTTAAAGCCAAGCCGATTGAGTGTTACACCAGGGGCTAGCATAAATTGGCGTGGTTTCGGATTGCCCTCTTGTGGATAGGCGACAACCGTCCCCACCTCAACGCTTGAAAAACCAAGCGTGTGTAACGCTTTTATCGCTCGTCCGGCCTTATCCCATCCAGCACCAACCATCACAGGGTTATCGAACGCAACACCGCCCAAGACAACACGCAGCCTTTCATCGGTAAATCTATGGTGATGATCGGCAAACTGCTCTAATAATTTGAGCGTAAAGGGGGTTGCTTCTGCTACATGGAGGGCTTCTCTCGCTCGTGTGTGCCAGGTTTCCGAGTCAAGCTTCATCAGCATTGGGGCAATAAATTCTTTGAACATAGCTTCTTTATGGTAGTGCTTCGTATGGCATAGCGAATGGCTATGGTGCTACACTGCTTCACTTTCTGCTGTTTAGATCAAGTATACACGCAAGCGCGGTTGTAATGAGGTGGTTTCACCGCTTTGTGCTACGAAATGGAAGTATTTGAAGGAAGAGAATGAATGGCGCGTCAGGCGGTTTCTTTTTCCAAAAGCTCCTTGATTTTCTGCAAAAAATCGTCGAGTTCAAAGGGCTTTTCTATATAGCCAATACGACGCTGCGCTAGTGATTTGATAGGAGGAATGACGCTCATAAAAAGCGTCGGCACGTCTTCTAGCCCTCCCGCGCTATGGAGCCGGTCGTAGAGTTCAATGCCGTCCATTTGTGGCAGCATGTAATCGAGAAGAAAGAGTGATGGTTTGATATTCCTCACTATACTCAAGGCTCGATATGCGTCTGTGGCTAGGATAGTGTTGTAGGATGCTTCACGCTGTAACGCCTGGGTTATAAATTGCCCCATGAGTTCATCGTCTTCTACGACTAAAATTGTTTTGTCCATCAATTACCGAATGCTCCTTATTTTTGTTCTTTCGCTAAAAAGAACCTTACTTCTTGTACGTGCGCTCTGCACATAAGCGTTTCATTCTTTCCTTTGTGGATTAGCTGAGCAATGAAACTTAATTATCTATTCACACGTCTATACTTATAGAGAAGCACTAAAAATTAAGTAGCTCCTTTTAGACGATGAAGAAAGAATACGGATATGATGAACGGAAATTATGGCGGCGGATGGATGAATGGTGGATGGGTGATAATTATTGGGGTGCTGGTCTGTTTTGCGATCGTTGTGGCAGTTGTTTGGCTCGTGATGCGTTTAGTGAATAACAGACAGGCTCCACCTCTATCATCTGTACTAGAGCAACAACCTCCTTATCAGATGAACGGGCAAGAATATCAGCCCCAGCCGCAAGAGTCAACCGAGTCGTATTACGCAGATGAGAAGCTGCACAGTTATCCGCAGTCAGTGCCGTACCCACGACAACAAGAGCGACCAGTAGACTAATATGGACAAGCTCGTATCTGTACGCCATGATGCTGGTCATCTGTGAGGATTTCAAAAGCGGCCCATACTTCTCCTAGCGCATCCTGTGGGCGGTTTTTCGGGCTAAAAATAGTGTAGCGAATCCAAAAGGCGAGAGGACGAGAAGGGTGATTGGCCCGCTGAAAGAAGCTCTCGTAATGGCCTTGTTGCTGGTTGTTATAGCGCGTGAAGTTGATCTGTTGAGCAAGAGAGCCTGAAATGGTGTGCATGGGAAATCTCCAAGCAAGATGACAAAACAGTTTTCAGGATAAGCTCTTACTATGATAGCATATTCATCTCTTGCATGCAGTACTACTTCTTATTTTGGAGCGATCAATGAGGCACCCATGTATGGGCGGAGGATTTTGGGGATAATCACGGAACCATCGGCCTGTTGGTAGGTTTCCAGAATGGCGGCCATTGTTCTGCCCACGGCCAGGCCGGAGGCGTTGAGCGTATGGACGTACTCTGCCTGCCTGCCGTTGGAGGCGCGATATTTGATGTTGGCGCGCCGAGCCTGGAATGCCTCACAGTTACTGACCGAGGATATTTCAAAGTACCGCCCCTGCCCTGGCAGCCAGACCTCTAGGTCCAACGTCTTCGCGGCAGAAAAAGGGAGGTTCTCCGCACAGAGCGCAATGATACGATAGGGCAACTCTAAGAGTCGCAGCACGGTTTCCGCGTGGACCAGCATCTGATCCAGAGCAGCATAGGAATCTTGTGGCGCGACCAGTTGGAAAAGTTCCACCTTGTTAAATTGGTGCAGGCGCAAAAGGCCGCGATTCTGGTGAGAATATGAGCCGGCCTCGCGGCGAAAAGCTGTTGTCCAGGCAACATAGCGTATCGGTAACGTGTCCGGCGGCAAAATAGAGTCGCTATGCAAGCCAACCAGGGGTACTTCCGCTGTCGGATTCAGGTATAACTCATCCTCGGTGCAAGCATAGGCCTGTTCCTCGAACTTGGGCAGTTGGCCCGCACCAACCATCAGTGAACGCCGTGCTAGATAGGGCGGCATGATCTCGGTATAGCCGTGCTGCCGCGTGTGCAGATCGAGCATAAACGAAAGTAAGGCGCGTTCCAGCCGTGCGCCGTCACCTTTCAAGCTGACAAAACGGCTACCGGCAATCTTGGTACCACCTTCAAAATCAAGGATGCCCAGGCGTTCTCCCAGATCCCAATGTGGCTGGGGTGCAAAATGAAAGGAGAGTGGCTCGCCCCAACGCCGCAGTTCGGTGTCAGTCGACGCTAAGACACTCTGATGTGGAATATTGGGCAAGCTCAGCAACATTGGCTGCAAGCGCGTCTCAAGATCGACAATCTGCACCTCAAGCTGGCGAATATCCTGCGTGGTAGCTTTGATCTGGCGACTCATTGCCGCACGCTGTTCAACGGGGGCGGCCTTGATCGATTCTTTCAGCGGTTTGAGCGCGTTATAGAGACCGTCGCAGCGCGTTATCAGCCCACGTCGCTGCTCGGATAGGTGCATAAGTTCGTCAATCTCCTGAGGATCATGGCGACGCTGTAATCCCTCACGCACAATATGGGGATATTGTCGAATAAAATCCAGGCTCAACATAGGCTCAGTATAGCATACATAAGGTATTTTTCACTTCGAACGTTAATGGTAATGCCTAAATGGGTAGTGATAGCTGCATGCCATCGTAGGCGAACTCGACGTGTTCGGGCAGATCATGGCGGCGAACGGTCATGTCGATATCGTGCGATAGGTGTGTCAAGACCATCCTTTGTATGCCAAGCTCTGCTTTTAGCGCGAGAGCTTCCTGTACATCATAGACTGAACGTTGGGCAGGGTCGGAATTCTCATGCCAATAGGACGTCCCCAGAATGAGCAGGTCGAGGGATCGAAAAGCCGCGAGTTGCTGGCTGGCTACCTGAAATGAGTCGGGCATGTAGGCCCATGTGCCGTCTTTTCCCTGAAAGCGAATGCCATAGGCATACCCGTTTGCGCCATGGTTGACGCGATGAAAAGAGACGTCCCAATCGTCCAGGTGCCAGTGATCGGCGGCAACAAATTCCATGCCACGAGCATTGATCAGATAGGGGTAGCGTTGCGCCACCAGAGCGATGATATCCGCTGTGCTGACGATGGTCGGTGACACCTTGCTCCAATAGCAAAGGTCGGCGTAATCGCCTATGCCGCCAATATGGTCGTTATGCGCGTGCGTAACTAGCGTCAGCGTGGGGATAGTTTTGTTGCCATAGCGCAGAAATTGAGTGCGGAAATCAGGTGTAATATCCACCAGTGTTGTGCCGTGGTCAGTCTGAATGGCAACGCCGGGACGCATACGCTGATTGAGTGGGTCGGACGATTGGCAAACAGGACAGTCACACATCATGCGCGGCACACCTCGTGCATCGCTTGTGCCAAAAAATGTTAGCATTGCCACGCTTTAGTTTTCCTCTCTAACTGCTTTTTTCGTATTGTACAATACGCCAATGAAACTAAATCACCGCTAGAACGTGATGTAAGCAAGCGCATCTGTTTTCTATTGAACTGTAGGGAGTACGGTTATGTCCGAAAACCTTAATGAGAGCACCATGGAAATACATACCATAACCAAAGTTATATTGATCGTGGAAGATGATGCTCCCTTTGGAGATTTCCTCTTCCAGGCCTTCATCCAGGAAACACACCATCAACCCATCCTCGTCACCGATGGTATCCAAGCATTAAACACGCTTAAAGAAGTCACCCCCGACCTGATTATCCTGGACTATAATCTCCCCACGATGAACGGTCTCGAACTGTACGATCTGCTGCACGAGCAAAAAGCCCTTGAGCACATACCAACGATCATGGCCTCAGCCGGTGTCCTTGAACACAACTTCCAGGGCCGTCCCATAATTGGCATCAGTAAACCCGTCAGCCTGAATAAGCTCTTGGATCTGGTGGCGGAATTGATGGGGTAGGGGTGGAAGGGGAAAGCGAGTACTTTGCCCACCTCTTCGGGCAAGGACAATGTGCTATATCTGTTGGCTATGCGTATTAAAGAACGGATACAAGCTCTCTGCGCCATCCATTAGTATCCTGTTCACTGAACCACCAAAGCAGATGAAAGCGCAGACATTAGATGCTTTGTGTACTGGCAAAGAATTGCTGGTACTTGTCCCATCATTCCTGTGAAGGTTCTGGTAAATGATCTATCCTTCAGGTCATTTACCAGGTTCCTGATCTCCAAACAATTCTCCCTGAGTTGCGGGTGGAAGTTGCTTCTTCTCACGCTTAGGCGGTAAAAAGTTCTCAGGAGTGACGACCGGGCGGCCCAGATTCCTTTCTGTCAACTCACGTATGGCTTCGCTGGTCTTCGCCGTTTCGCGGACATCCTGTTCAAGCCCTGGGACGCCTTGAGTATCGTTCTCGATGTGCTTTGCGGTGGTCGTGACTTCTGCCAGCGTCAGCAAGGCAAGTTCAACCCTGTCCATATGTTCTCGTGGGTTGGTCTTAGCTGGAAGCTGTTTCATCTGCCGATGCTCAGATGGGGTAACACCTAGTGCTCCCTTATGAAGTAGGCTCGTCAACCGCGCAAAGTGAAGATGCTCAACCGCGCCGCGCTTTCTCCATTGGTCGGTGAGAGCGTTTCGTCCCACAATATTTTGTATGCGGTCCTCTATCCACTTCTCATCTCTGCCTTGCCGCCGATAGTCAGCCCTGATTGCTTCTAACTCAGCCTCTACCCGCTCAATCTCTTGCTGCTGTATTCGTAGCTCGCCGGTCTCTGCCAGCCACATTTTCAGATCCTCAACGTGGGGACTAGGGATGCTTTGGACTAAACGTAACAACACAACTCGTGTAGCATAGTCATGTTTTCGTAGTCTTTTATCCTTGGGGGATTTCAGTTCAAATTGCATGATGGCTTGGCGCGTCTCTTGAAAGCCTTCAGACTTGATACGGCCCTTCATCAGGCTCCAGTAATTCGCTGGGTTCTGGGCCACTTCCAGTGCATCGATCACATCGACAACGCGATAGTAGTTCTGCCCCTGGTAAAATATTTGGTGAATAGCATCCCATTTTGATCTATTGGCTACCGGTAAAATATCTCCATTCTCTTCTGACATGCTTAACCCCTTTCTATGAGAATAACTCTGTCAAATTGACAGAGTTATTTTGTTGTACTGCTCTGTCGAGGCTATTTTATTTTGCGTGCCGCATGCCTCACGCTTCCATCGCCGCGTTCTTTTACTGTGTATCCCTCAACAATTTTGCGATTATAGAGTTTCGTGCGCTCGTCAATCTGCATGGTTTCAATCTTGCCAGTATTGCCCAGGCGTCTTACATAATCGGTGCTGATTGTATGTCCACTGTTCGCAGTCAATATCTCAGCAGCCTTTTTTGATGATACCCAGTCGGTGAGGATATCTTCTTTGCGTACCATCCCTATCTCCCATCGTTCAATGTCCACTAACAGACTTTATTATAGTGAATATACCAGTTAGCGGACATCGTGTCAAGCGGTAGAGAGAACCAGTGTTCAAATAAAAAGGTGGAAGCCTGCTGGATATCCAGCAAACTTCCACCTGAAGCAGACTAATGCACTTATGCAGTTTTGAGCATCATTTTAGGATGAGTTTGTGAGACGAGCACCACCAAAATGACTGTCAGACCAACAACGAAGTGTGGAAGCCAGACGTTGAGGGGCTTAGTGTAAAACCCAAAGAGAAATGGCGAAGCCGCGAGCAAAGCCGAAGCAACCAGGTCGAAGACCAGATGATATGGCATTGGGATGAACCTTATGCCAGGTATGCCAAGCTCATAGTTCGTGACAAAGCTATAGAGGATGAGTCCAACGCCGAGTATGATAGGCAAGTACACGGCAATGCCTCCGACATACGCAAACCCAAAGAGGAATGGCGCTGCGATCAAGGCAATTCCTACCAGGTAATCCAGGACAGCATGCACCGATGTTGGAATAAAACGAATTGAGTTCATTATAACTCCCTTTCTTGATTAGAAAACTACTAGCAGAAATAGTACATTCGCAAATCATGCGAGTAATCGAATTTGACTCCCTGCTTAACTATATCTACGACATGTGATGAGAGTTGGATTACGTAGCCCTCAAAACTCCAGTTACAAGACAACGGGAGCACCTGGTGGAACAAGAGTGTCTAGGGCTCTTGCTTGCGGATGATCGCAAAGAAGTAATATTTCTCATTTCCTATTGCATATTAGATTGATCTGGGGTACACTATCATGGGTTAGGTACGTCACTTCAGTAGAGAACGGAAAGCATGATCACGGTCGTTAAACAGAATCCTCGCGGTGAAACAAAAATTCAGTACCAAGGTGAAATTCTTGAACGGCTGGCTTCGGGAGTGATTATTCAAGCCTATTGGTCTCAGGCGACAAAACATCTGGGCTATGCCACCTTTGAGCCGGGAGACCGCTTTATAGAATATTACTATACCAATCGCTGGTATAACATTTTTGACATAGCTGATGCGAACGGCGTTCGCAAAGGCTGGTACTGTAATGTTGCGGAGCCGGCGGTTTTTTTTGATGAGCGGATTGAGCAGATTGATCTGCTTTTAGATGTGTGGGTGAGTCCGCAAGGTGCTATCCGCATTTTAGATGAAGATGAATTTGCCGCCGATACCATGCTCACCGAGGAGCAGCGGAACGGGGCAAAGCAGGGGCTGCAAGAACTGCTGGAGCTGATTGCAGCACAACAAGACGTTTTTTCGCTTGTAGGGATGTATTGATTGATAATGACCAAGTGAATATGGACAGGCCGATCAACTGGACGGGCCGATAAATCGGCGGTGGCGGCGATAAATCGCGCCCTACGGGCTATCCAGCAGTAGTATATCTGATGGCAATAGTGTGATGGAGCCACATTAGTCTCCAGGAAGGCATATCTTGATGGAAATGAAAAACGCCAGGCTGTTTCAGTCCGAAATTGATGATATGGGTCACGCGGGCGGAAACATTGTGGAGCGTGAAGTCTTGGAGTCTCGTAGAGAACTTCGCCAGAAGATAAACGAACTCATTGGCCTCTGTAACGCATCTTCGCTAACGACCAGCGACATGCAACAACAATTGCTCCTCGGCGTAGCAACGTATGGAAAACCGTTTGCTACCCAGCTTGTGCGTTCGCTTCATAGCGACGATACACACAAACGCCAGCAGATTGTCTGGCTTCTAACATTGCTCAAGGACGACGAGACGATTCCCCTGCTCCAGCGTATGTCGCATAATGAGCGACTGCCGCGGAAGGTACGGCTTTCAGCGGCACTGGCATTGGCAGGGATGGGCGTCACAGCGGAAGTTATTGCACAGCAAGAGAAAGTTTGCCTGTACGCTATCAGTTGATTAGGTAACTATAGGAAATATGCAACGTATTGAAATCCCGCAGCGCGGGATAATTGAACTGCGACACGCGGTTTTCGATGTCAATGGCACGCTTGCCGTCGATGGGGTATTGCTCCCAGGTGTGGTAGATAAGCTGGAACTTTTAGCAGGTTTGCTTTCTATCTCGCTATTGACGGCAGGTACCCATGGCAATCTTGATGTGCTGAAAAGTACACTGCACTATCCCTTCCACGTCATTCAAACGGGCGAGGATAAAGAGCGTTTTGTGCAAAAGCTTGGTGTAGCCAACGTTATTGCTTTTGGCAATGGGGCCAATGACGCTAGCATGCTGCGGGCAGCAGCGATCGGGGTCGCGGTTATCACCGCGGAAGGACTGGCTAGCAGTGCTTTGCTGGCAGCCGATGTGCTGGCGCAGGGTCCTTTGCACGCGATTGACCTGGTATTGCAACCCAAACGCTTAGTGGCGACACTACGGAAGTAGAGAATTGTGTGTGCCATGAAAGCAAAGGCAGTACAAGGTTCAGAAGCTCTCCCGCCCACAACCTCCATTCCTGTCAAGCAATCCAAAATAGGGCTACTCTATGTCTGTTTAGCCGTCTTCTTTTTCTCCACCAGTGCCGTGTTTGTGCGCTGGTCACAGCCTTTTAACTCCGTGGAGATTGCCTTCTGGCGGCTGGCAATGGCAACACTATTGGTCGCCATTCTGGGCGTGATTACGCGGCAACAGCTCGTGTTGAAACGCAACGAGTTGCCACGCTTTCTGTTCTACGGCTTGGTGACAGCATTACACTTTATTTTCTATATAGCTTCACTGAGTTATACGACGATTGCCCATACGCTGGCCATTACGTACACCTCGCCTATCTTCGTCAGCATCTTTTCGGCGGTGTTCCTGCACGAGTCTTTACCGAAGCGTAAATATATCGGCATTAGCTTGGCTGTGGTGGGGATTGCCATCATGGCGGGTTTTCAGCCACATTACACGGCTTGCTCGTTGCACGGACAGTGCATGGTGCTGGGCGATGGCCTGGCAGTGTTGTCCGCGCTCTGCTTTAGCATCTACTCCATTGTTGGTCGCGGCGAACGAGACCGCCATCCGTTGTTCCGCTACACGACCAATGTCTATGGTATGGCCGCGCTCTGGCTCTTGCCAGCAACGCTCTACTTCGCCTTCCAGCATGCCTATCCTCTGGCAGCCGTGGGTGCTGTGCTCGCCCTCGGTATCTTCCCCCTCGGTCTGGGCCACACGCTCTACAACGCGGCGATTCGCAGAGTTCATGCGACGTATGCCAACCTGATCGCCACGCAAGAGGTCACGGGCGGGGTCATTCTCGGTATTTTCCTGCTGCACGAAATCCCTTCGGTGGCTACGATCATCGGGGGAGTGGTGACGCTGGTGGGAATTATGAGCGTGTTGGTGTAATGGTGGTCCTGGTACCCACTGTGTCACTAACCCATCCCTGGATCAACAATCCAGCCCTCGTCGCGATCACACCACGTTGGTATACCATAGCTATTGGCGCGTTGCCCATACGACCACGCGGCCTGGAGCGCGCAGAGGAGAGCATCCAAGGCATCTCCCATTGGTTCTTGCACAAGAGTTGTTACCAGAGTTTCTGGAATGGAGAGTACACAGCCATATAGCTCCGTCAATTCGGGCGAAGATAGTTTATTGAGCAGGGTGCGACGGGCATCCGCTTGCGCTGGGGTTTGTTTGCCGCGCTCATCGCTTTTGTAGCTGCGCCGGCCAAGACATGTGCGCGCGACTAACGAAGGATACCCCTCCACGACTATTCTGCTATCACTTGTGGGATGGCAGGGGAGCACGCTGACGCCAGCAGCTAACAGACGTGGCACACCTTGAAAAAACATTTTTGCCACGGGAACACGGTGGAGCATCATTGGGCTGCACGCGCCCGCGAGTTTATCGGTGGCACGCAAGTGCTGTTTATCGCCTATGGCTCTGGACTGGCGGTAGGCCGTGAGCGTCTCTTCAAACGTTGTTTTGTCCATTGCCGCGACCAGTTGGATGTATTCTGCCCATGTTGCTGGCCAATATAGATTGGTGATGAGTTTGCGGGGTTGACCAAAGGGGAAATCAAGGGCGGCATGCCAGGGGCCGGGAGTCTGTAAGAATGTCTCGAAGGCGGCTAACGTGGGAATGGTCAAGTAATCTTCTACCTGCAAAACGCTGCCGTTCAACGTACAGGCAATACAGGTGATGGGTTTACGTCTACCTGGGGTGCTGGTAAAATCGAGGCCAAAGATGCGCATTTACAATTGGGCCATCACGTTTTTACTAATGGTGCGAAGGGTGGCAAAGACGCCTTTGCCCTCGAAAGCTATAGCTTCAATGGCGGGAACACGGCGGCGATTGAGATACCGTTCAAGGACATTGACGGGCAAGGCGGAGGGCATGTCACGCTTATTCCATTGCATGATAAAGGGGAAGTTGCCCAGGTCTTTGCCGATACGACGCATGTTCGTCTCAAGCTCGGCGATGCTCTGCACGTTCTCTTCAAATTTCTCGGACTGGGAATCTACCACGAAGACAATGCCGTCGGCTCCGCTGAGCACTGCCATACGAGTACGTTCATACAAAATCTGACCGGGGACGGTATAGAGGTGAAAGCGCGTGCGAAAGCCATGGATAGTGCCAATGTCGAGCGGCAAAAAGTCAAAGAAGAGCGTACGCTCCGTCTCGGTGGCAATGGAGAGCATATCGCCGCGTGCCTGGGGATTGATGGTATTGAAGACGTGCTGCAAATTGGTTGTTTTACCGCAATAGCCAATACCATAGTATACAATCTTGCAGTGAATCTCGTGGGTAGCAATATTGATGAGCGCCATACGTGTTAGAACCTCTAATCGCGGAAGAGCAGATCAATGGTATCTTCAACCGAAGAGCGAAACTGTACATTAATGACAGACGACTTCGTGCGTGACGTATCGGCGCGAACGCGCTCCAAAGTACGCCCCATTTCGTCAGAGGCCTTTTTCGAGAGGACTTTAACCAGGCCGATATGGGTTAATTTGTCAAAGACAATGACCAAGAGCCATTGCTCTTCGACAATAGTGGTATAAATATTCTCATGCACCCCTTGTTGGAAAATGGTACGAAAATCTTTCTCGCCCAGCAATTCAGCAATATGACGTGACGATGAGAAGGAACCGGCGATCAACGCGCCAAGCGAGGTCGCGTTGCGGCGCACGCCCATGCCCTGAGTTGCAATGACCTGCCCACTTTTGTCAATGAGCATGACAGAAGTAGCGTTGGTACCATTCATGAGTTTATTTAATGCAGTGGAAATGAAAGCCAGTTCTCGATCCGAAATGACAAGGTTTGTCAGTTGTTCCATGTACGCGCCATCCTCCGTACACACACTCAAAGTAAGACCACAAAAGTTACGCTATATCCAGAGCTTCTAAAATTTCATTACGGCTCGTTTTAATCATATGACGAACACGAGCAATGTTCGAGGCATTATCAGAAAGTGTGACTACGAGCGCAAATTCTCCTAATGGGTCTACACTCACCAAGCCATTTTCATACTCCATCAGCACTCCGACAACGCTCCCTCGTGAAATCTCCTGCCCCAGGGCTTCAGCGGTACTCAGACCGGTGGTCATAATCGCCCCTACCGCCTCCATATCCTCTTTCCCATCACGCGTTAGCCCCTCTATCAACAAGCCGTCACGCCCCACCAATATAGCTTGCCGCACGCCCGGTATTGATAGAAAGCGGCTCAACATCTGTTTCAAATCAACCATTTTTCCCTCCGCACTCGACGGACTGCATCGCACATCTCAGCCTACATGTCGGAATAGCTGGTATAAACCACCGTTATTCTAACTGATAAGTACGGAAGAAGCAATGAAATGGGACATCTAGGCTAATTACCTATACAAGAAAACGTATGGCGGCAAGAATATATGCGCGTGCCGCGAGAAGAATTTCGTCAACGCGCACATTCTCGTCGGGCATGTGGGCAACATTGACATCGCCAGGACCAAAGAGCAGCGTTGGCATACCACCCAGATTGACCAGTAGACGCAGGTCAGAACCATAAGGCGCGCCCTCTATAGCTGGTGCGCGTGAGGTGAGGTCGAGCATACATTGCTGGCATAGCGTAACCAAGGGGTGATCCATGGCGATCTCAGCGGAATCAAACTGTCCACCGCTCCACTGAATTTCCAGTGGATGGTTCCGCAACCAGGGATCGTCTTCGGCTAGATTTGCCAATGTCTGTTCAAACTGGTGGCGCACATCGTCGCTGGCCTCGCCTATCGCCACGCCGATGCGACCCTCAAATAGCAGTTCTTCGGGCACGGACGAGGACCAGTTGCCAGCCTGCACACGCCCAATGTTGAGGGGATAGGGTAAACGCAATTTGCGCAGCAAGGGATGCTCTACCTCGCTATTGCGCTCTTTTTCCAACTGTATGAGCACACGGTGAATATCCAGGTACTTTTCAATGGCACTGACCCCTTCCAGGCGCACACAGGCATGGGCTGACTTCCCTGGCACACGCACTGTGAAGGTTAGCGCACCAGCCTGCGCTGGAATAAGGTTCATATTGGTTGGCTCACAGACAATGGCGGCATCGCCCGTGTGTCCACGGAGAATGCTGGCAAAGGTGCCAATGCCGCCATCTTCTTCACCAATGACGCTTTGCACCATCAAAGAGCCATTGAGCGGGATACCTGAATCCTTGATGGCTTTGACGGCGTAGAGAGCAGCCATCAATCCACTTTTCATATCGCAGGCACCACGGCCATAGATACGGTCGTCCTCACGTTCAGCACCCCAGGGGTCGTGCTGCCAGTTGGCACGATCTCCCACAGGTACAACATCGATATGGCCATTAAAGATCAAACGTTTGCCAAATGGAGCGGACGTAGCCTCTCTCTGCCAGGTTCCCACCAGTCCGACGGCCTCGTGCTGGCTGCGCTCCACCTCCATACCGGGGAATTGTGGGTGCTTTTTCATTGCCGGTACATCGATGGTCCACAGGTCTACCGCTAACCCCAGGTCTCGCATATGCTGCCCTAGCCAGTGTTGGGCTGCCGCTTCATAGCCGGTGACACTGGGGATACGCAGCACATGCCGGAATGCGGCAAGCAGCCCTTGCTCGTCGAGGGCCGCGAGAGCAGTCTGTTCTAGTGAAGAGAGAGGCATCGTTCATCACCTGTTCTTTGTGCCGTAATTGGGTGCTTCTTTGGTGATCATTACATCATGAGGATGCGATTCACGCAGACCAGCATTGCTAATGCGCACAAAGCGCGTGTTGTTCTGCATGTCCGCCACTGTAGCGGCTCCGCAATACCCCATGGATTGGCGCACCCCACCGACCAACTGATGTACCAGTGGCCCCAGCATGCCTTTATATGGCACGCGAGCTTCAATACCTTCAGCGATCAGCATCGACTCGTCCTTGGTTTCGGCCTGGAAGTAGCGATCTTTGCTATAGCTGCGCTGCTTCATCGCCCCGATCGAGCCCATGCCACGGTAATCTTTAAAACGTTCGCCGTGCGAGATGATCAGGTCGCCGGGACTTTCATCCACGCCCGCCAGGAGACTGCCCAGCATGACAGTATCGGCTCCTGCCGCGAGGGCTTTAGCGATATCGCCCGAATATTGGATACCGCCATCCCCAATGATCGGCACATCATACGGACGGGCCGCACGGGCACACTCGTAAATGGCGGAGATTTGCGGCATTCCGATGCCAGCAATAATGCGCGTGGTGCAGATAGCACCGGCACCAATGCCGACCTTGATCGCATCTGCCCCCGCCTGGATGAGGGCCTCGGTCGCTTCAGCCGTGACGACATTACCCGCGATTAACTGTACCTGCTTGCCAAAACGGTCTTTGAGGCGAGCCACGTTCTCCAGGACCATGCGCGAATGCGCGTGAGATGTATCTACGACAATGACATCTACGCCCTCTTCGATTAAAGCGGCACAGCGATCATCCGAGTCAGGGCCAACGCCGACAGCCGCGCCAACACGCAAGCGTCCGTAGCCATCTTTCGAGGCATTGGGATAGCGAATCTTCTTTTCGATATCCTTCATGGTGATGAGTCCCTTGAGCATACCATGTTCATCGACCACGGGCAGTTTCTCAATTTTGTAGCGGTGCAAGCTATCGCGAGCCTGCTCTAAAGTCGTGCCTACCGGAACGGTGATCAGGTGATCCCGCGTCATGAGTTCGGCAATGGGGCGCAGTAGATTTGTCTCGAAACGAATATCTCTATTGGTGAGAATGCCAACGAGCTTGCCGTTTTCGGTGATCGGGATGCCGGAAATGTGAAAATGCTCCATAGCAGTCAATGCTTCGCTGAGCGAGGCGGTTTGTTCCATGGTGATCGGGTCAGTAATCATGCCTGACTCGGAACGCTTGACTTTATCAACTTCCTGGGCCTGGTCGTAAATGGACAAATTACGATGGACAATACCGATCCCGCCTTCGCGCGCCAGCGCAATCGCCAACTTTCCCTCCGTTACAGTGTCCATAGCGGCACTCAGGATGGGAATGTTGATGGTGATCGTGCGGGTCAGGCGAGTTTGGGTGGAGACGTCATGGGGAAGGACAGACGAAGCGGCTGGTACGATGAGGACATCATCAAAGGTGAGGCCCTCCTGGCCAAATTTTTCGTCAAAAGCACCAGGGTTTTGCGCCGAAGACATGATGGCGGCATCCTCCTTAGTAAAAATGCCCAGCGCACGTTACAACGTGAGCCGGGCCTCACAACTACACTGATAATAACAAACGTATTCTACGTTATTAAAATGAACTGATTAGTTCCTCTTAGTGTAGCATCTGCGATCAGTGAACGTCAAATAGTGGGTTGTCAAGCTATTGCTCACGCTGGCCTCCGTACCACAACTGCCCCTCATGATTGTCATCATGGTTGGACAAGGCTTACTGGGACGGAAGCAGGAGTTACAATCAGAGGAACAATTCAACACAACGATGAAGACCTATCACGATATCGAGCAGATTACAGCCCATCTTTCAGCGCAGGATGATGAACTGCTCAGGCAATCGCACATGATTATCCATTTGCTCATGGCTTCCGGTGTTACGGCTGAACAATTGGCAGACATCCAGACACAAGCGTTGGTGCCGCCCAAGGTGGGAAACGGTGCTACGAGTGCTAGTACAGTAACAAGCAACAACGGGGTAACTCCAAGTTAGTTACCCCGTTGCTGGCTTGTATTATCTATGTTGCACCGCAAATTATAGGCGTCGTGCGCGAGAATGCATTACCAAGTTGTAAACCAATACGATTACTGCCAGAATGAGCAGGATGTGAATGAGGAAACCCGCCACATGGAAGACGAGGATGCCCACCAACCAAAGTACCAGGAGGACTACAAAGAGTCCCCAAAGTGCGCCTAACATTATAGTATCCCTTTCTGTATAAAGATGAACATTTCATGGGAACATTCTCTTTTCTCCATTTTCCTTGTGGTGAGGATGTTCCCTTATTATCTTCTCACCGCTAGAGTAAACACGCATGACTCTTCACCAAAGTTTTACAAAACCCTGCAAATTAGGTTAGAAATTGCTTAACCTGTGTATGCTTGTCAACTCATGAGAGTTGCTGTACTCTATATAGAGACTATTTGTTTGACAGGCTGCCTTCGGCGGCAGGGAAAGGGCGGAATTTAGGGCGCAGCCCTAGAACCCAGTCAAGGGGCGCGGCCCCTTGCATCCCTGCTTTGCAAATGAGTGTGGTCAGATTATTACTGCTCTGACCGCCTTCATGTGAGAGGTCGCCTTCGGCGGCAGGGAAGAGGGGGTGGGAAAACTAGGGCGCAGCCCTAGAACCCCGTCAAGGGGTTGCACCCCTTGCATCCCCGCTTGTCAAATATAGGTTGACAGAGCATTGTGGCGGCTCGCTCATTGTATGTAAGTTGCGAGCTTTGGCTGCCTGCGGCAGCC